>PWVP01000141.1 GCA_003561815.1 Campylobacterota bacterium
AGGGTGCCCGCTAGCTCCTGTAGGCGGTCGTTGTCGGGTTTGTTCGTGTAGTAAAAACACCAGCTTTGCTGTCCCATGCGTCCTACGCGACCGCGCAGCTGGTGCAGCGTCGCCAGCCCCAACCGTTCAGCCCCGGCGACCACGATTGTGTTTAAACGCGGCAGGCTGATGCCCACTTCCACCACCGTCGTCGCCAGCAGAATATGGCCCTCTTCGCGGAAGCTTAGCAGTACATCCTCTTTGTCTTTGTCGCGCCCGTGGGTGACGAACACGCCGCTGAAGTGCTTTTGCCAGAACCCCTGCGCTTCCTCCAGGCTCTGGTAGTCGGTGTGCTCACTCTCTTCGATATGCGGGTAGACGATCAGCACCTGATTGCCCGCGCCGATCTGCGCCTGAATATGGGCGATTAGCTCCTTAAAGTGCGCGCGCTCAATCACGCGGGTTTGGATCTGCTTTTTAAAGGGCATTTCGCGGATGGCAGAGATGTCCAGCAGCGTGCTCTGGATCATCGCCAGCGTTCGGGGGATCGGTGTGGCGGAGAACTGAAAAAAGTGCGGTTTTTTGCCCCCATCACCCGCCGTCATATCCGCCAGCCGTTTGCGTTGCGCGGTGCCGAAGCGGTGCTGTTCGTCCACCATGACGCAGGCCGCTGGGGGCAGATCGCGGTAGAGCAGGGCGTGGGTTCCGATCACCAGTGCAGCGCTGGCTAGATCGCCCGCATCGACTCGGCTCTTTTGGGTCACCAATGCCAGCGGCAGAAACCGGCCCAAAAACTTCTGCGCCTCTTCATAAAGCTGATTGGCCAGCAGGGTGGTGGGGGCCATCAACACCGTTTTTCGCTCCCCCACCATAAACGCGATGGTGAGCATCACCAGCGTTTTGCCGCACCCCACATCGCCGATAATCAGCCGTTTGGCCTGAATCTCGCGGGCTAGATCCTGCCGTGCCGCTTCGATCGCTTGCAGCTGATCGCCGGTGAGGGTAAAGGGCAGGCTGTGGATAAAGGGCGTAGGATCGGCCTCGATCGCCGCGATCGCAGGCCGATCGCGCCGCCGGGTAGAGAGCCCTATGAGAAAGCGAAAAATCTCGGCGTATTTGAGCGCGCGCAGGGTTTGGCCCTCGATCGCTGGCGCCTTTTCGATCGGATGATGAAGCCGCACGATCGCCTCAGCCACCCACTCGGGCAGCCCTTCGGCCATCAGGCTCTCACGATTCATATAGCGGCGCATCAGATCACAAACGGTGCGGTTTTGCAGCGGGGTTTTATAAATCGGCGTAATACCACCCGCCTCTTTGAGCACAATCGGCTGCATCAGCTGAAGCGGCCCAAACCCCGCCTGCACACGGCCAAAGAGCAGCAGCTCGGCCCCGCGTACAAAGGGCTGTTTCTGCCACTGCTTCGCGTGGAAATAGACTGCCTCGATCGGCACACCCCAGTCGATCGCGTGGAGTTTGGCGCTGAAGCGTTTGGGGCTTTGGTGAACCGATTGCACCTGTGCGCGCACCGCCTGATCGGTACCGATCGCGGGTCTTGGCTGCAGGCGGGTGTCGCGGTAGCTGCGCGGCAGGATCAGAGCGAGGTGAAGCAGGGTAGGGGCTTTGAGCCGTCCGAGCTTTTCGTGATCGGCCGGCTCAAAACTCATCGGGTCAGGACGAAGAAGCTGAGATTGAGTATCTCCTCATGTTCGCGGATAAAGGCGTTCAGATCTTCGAGGGTGAGCGTTTCGATTTTTTCTAGCTGGGCCTGACTCCACCCCTGCGGTTTACCCCGATAAAAATCATTAAACGCGCGGCTGAGTCGCTGGCTCATCGTCTCGTTTCGCAGCGGCTCGGCGCCGAGTAGAAACTGCCGCGCCTCATCGAGCTCCTTTTGGGTCGCTCCCTTTTCGACAAACTCCGCCACCACTTCGCGTACCAGCGCGATGGCCGCCTCCTGGTTTTCCGGCTTGGTCTGCAGATGGCCGCGAAAGTTGCTGGTGGTGAGTCCCAGATTGATACGCCCAAAGGCGCTGTAGGCGTAGCCGCGCTTGACGCGAATCTCCTCCATCAGCCGCGAGCCAAAGCCGCTGCTTCCCAGGATAAAGGCTGCCACGCTGGCCTTATAGCTCTCCTCATCGCCACCCGCGCGGTAAAAGGGGCTGCCGAAATAGATGTAGGCCTGCTGCGTATCGCGCTGGATCTGCTTCTCGTGTGCGGTGGCGCTCGCCTCGTAGCGGGGCAGCGTTTTCGCTTCGCCGCTACCGATGGCGCTCAGCAGCTTTTCGCCCCACTGCAGCGCCTCATCGCCGCTAAGATCCCCCCCAAAGAGTACGATCGCGCGCTCTTGGACCATCACATCACTCAGGTGCGTCTCGATCGCTTCGAGGGTGATTTGAGGCACCGTCTGGAGGGTGCCGCTGGTGGGGTAGGCCAGTGGCGTCTCTTTATAGAGCAGCCCACTCAAGCCCCGTGAGGCGACATGATCGAAGTCGCTCTCGCGCCGCTTGAGGCTGCCGATGGTCTGGTTCTGGACCTTGTTCAGCGCTTCGGGGGTGAGGTTGGGATCGCCTAGCAGCTCCAGAAGCAGCTCTAGTGCCGGTTCAAACTGCTCTTTAAGGGCCGTGATCTCAAAGACCAGCGTCTCCCGTCCAGCGTTGATGCTTAGCTGAATCGCCCGCTCATCCAGCTTGCGGGCAAAGCCCACGGCGCCGAGTTCGCGCGTGCCCTCTTCGAGCAGGTTGGCCGCCATCACCGCCAGACCGGGCAGTTTGCCGTCGTTGATCGCCCCGCCGTGGGTGAAAACCAGCTGCATCGAGACGATCGGTAAAAGGCGATCGCTCTCCAGAAGCATCGGTACCTCGGCATGTGGGGTTTTGATTGTGTGCAGCGTTGCCGCCATAAGCCATCCTTGTGCAAGTATCAGTAGCAGTAGTGCTCTTTTCATTCAAACACCTTTATCCGCTCGTAGCGGGTGTTGCGTTGGGCCGGAATCTCACCGATCTGACGGATGAGGTTCACCATCTCTTCGGGCACCATCGTGTTGGCACACCCGGCGGCGGCGACCACATTCTCCTCCATCATCGTGCTACCCAGATCGTTGGCGCCAAATTTTAGCGCGAGTTGCCCGATATGCGCGCCCTGGGTCACCCAGCTGGACTGGATATTGGGCACATTATCCAGATAGAGGCGGCTTAATGCCAGCAGCCGCAGATAGCGGTTGGGGCTCTGTCTGGTCAGCTCCGGTCGTTCGCGTTGCAGCGGGGTGTTATCCGGCTGAAAACTCCAGATAATGAAGGCGGTAAAACCGCCGGTCTCCTCCTGCAAAGCGCGGATCTGCTCCAGATGCGCCACAATCTCCTCATCGCTTTCACCGAAGCCAAAGACCATCGTCGCCGTGGTGGTCATGCCCAGCTGATGCGCCTCTTTATGAATCCGCAGCCAGCCGGCGGTGTCCACTTTATGCGGGCTGACATAGGCGCGCACCCGATCGCTTAAAATCTCCGCCCCCGCACCGGGCATACTCTTCATGCCTTTGGCTTTAAGCCGTGCGAGCACTTCGGTGGTGGGGATTTTGCTCAGGCGGCTGATGTACTCGATCTCCACCGCCGAAAATCCGTGGATGTCGATGGTGGGGAATTTGGTGTGGATATGACCCACCAGATCCTCATAATAGTCGATGCCCAGCTTGGGGTGAACGCCGCCTTGGAAGAGAATCTGCGTGCCGCCGATCGCTAGCAGCTCTTCGATTTTGGTATCAATCGTTTCGTAGGGGAGGATGTAGCCTTCCGGATCGTCCGCTTTGGCATGAAACGCACAAAATTTACAGCCCACATGGCAGATATTGGTGTAGTTGATATTGCGATCGATCACAAAGGTGGTGATGCGATCGGGGTGCATCTGCCGCTTTCGCTCAAAAGCCTGAGCGCCCAGATCGAGCAGATCGGTTTTTTGCAGGTGGGCTAACGCCTGCGACGGTGTCATTCGTCCTCTCATGGCCGGGATTATATCAGCGCACCACTTCAATCACCCATTTCAGACGATCCACTGTATAATCCCCACAAAGCTGAATCCTTAAGGCTATTAAATATGGTTCCCAGTGAAGCGAATTTACTTATCAGTGAGATTAGCAAAGAGGCGCTAGAGCTGCTGGAGCGAACCAGCACCCCGGCCCTTCCGCCCTACTATGCCAAAGCCTTTATGGAGGTGGCCGCCTCCAAAGAGAGCGAAGCGGTCGCTGAAGTGATGGCCCGCTTAGGGCGCATCGATGCCACCATGCGTCAGGAGAAGAGCCTTGAGGAGTCGGTCGGATTGGCGCGCAGCACCATCCACGAGTACGCCACCTCCACCAACCGGCTGAAAAACATCGCCTCCGATCAGGGCGCGATTCTCGATCTCAAAGATCTCGAGCAGGATGCGATCGTGCCGCTGGCGGTGGTCGAGGAGCTGCGTCAGAACTACACCTCCCTCTCAAACGAGATTAAAAAAGCGGAGATGACCATCCTCAAACTCGAAGACGATCTCGATAAGGTGGAGATGGACACCTTCGTCGATCCGCTCACCCGGCTGCGGATGCCGGTGCTGCTCGATCGTCAGCTAGAGCAGATTCTCGAAGCGGGCAAAACCCGTGATCTTGACTGCTTTTTGGTGCTGGTGGGGGTGGATAACTTCGAGGCGTTTAAAGAGGAGTACGGCTATGTGGTGATGGAGAAGGTGCTGCTCTTTATGTCCAAAAGTCTGCAGAACACCATCCGCAGCGAGAACCGCATCTACCGCTATGGCGAGCCCACCTTCGCCGTGGTCTTTAACCGCATGGATCGCGACGCAGTACACGCCGCGCTGGAGCGGGTGCGCCACCGGGTGGAGGTGAGCAAGCTGGTCTACTCCGAGAAGGTGATCAATATCACCATCACCGCTGCCGGGGTGGGCCATAAAGCGGGCGACACACCGGATGCGCTTCGCCAAAAGGCGGAAGAGGCGCTTAGCCGCAGCACGGGCGGCAATAGCGTGAGCGTCACAGGAGCGTAGGTTGGGCTTTCACTATCTGGATCTAATCGTTCTGGCCCTAGTGGTGATTTTGGGCCTGAAGGGGCTTCTGCGCGGCGTGATTAAAGAGGCCTTTAGCGCCATCGGCATTATCGCCGGGGTGTGGCTGGGCTCTCGCTTCGCGCTGCAGGCGGGTGAGTGGGCGAGTGCCCACTTTGAGTCGGTTCAGAGCGAAGGGGTCAGCCGCCTGGCGGGCTTTGCGATCGTCTTTTTAGCGGTGTGGCTTCTGATGCTTCTGCTCGGCTCCCTGGCCGCTTCGGCCAGCCGACGCAAAGAGTCCAGCGCGCGCTTTGACATGGCCGGTGGTGCCGTGGTGGGGGCGGTGAAGATCTTTTTGATCTTCTCGGTGATCGCCTACGCCTTTGGCAGTACCGATCGGGTGCGCGAGTGGGCCAATGAAAACCTGCAGGATAGCTTTATGTACCCCGTCCTCTACACCACCGGATCCTGGCTGATCAAGCTCGATATCGAAGAGAGTGCGCGCGGTGCGCTCGATGAGACCAAAGCGCGCGCCAGCGAAGGGGTGGGCCAGATGAGCGAGCGTCTGATCGCCCCTGGTATCGAAGCGGCGGGAAATCTGGCCAACGGCACAACCCAAAGGAGTGAGCGTGAGTAGTTCGATCCCCGGTTATGAGGAGCTGCTCGATCGGCTCAAGCAGGTGCTTCGCCGAAACGGCCTGAAGCATACGGTGCAGCGGGAGCTGATTTTGCGGGTGATCTACGACTGCGATGAGCACTTTAGCCCCGAGGAGCTCCACCAGAAGGTGCAGCACCGCTTCCCCGATACCCGTGTCGGAATCGCGACGATCTATCGTACCCTCTCACTGCTGGAGAGCGAAAAGATGGTCACCTCCGTCTCCTTTGGGGTGAATGGTAAAAAGTATGAGTTTGGGATGAAGCACCACCACGATCACATGATCTGCGATCACTGCGGATTGATGATCGAGTTTGTGGATAACACGATCGAGACGCGCCAGAGCGCGATCGCCCAAGAGCACCGCTTTGAGATCACCGGACACATTATGCAGATTCACGGCGTCTGCCACGATTGCCAGCAAAAGGATTAGATTGCTTTTTGATAACACCTATGTACAGCAACGCATCGAGAAGGCGGCTCTTTTAAAAGAGGCGGGCCTTAACCCCTACGACAACCAGAGCGCGCGGGATATGCAGGCCGCGGCGTTTCGCCAGCTGCATGGGCCGCTTTCAGAGGGGGGTGAGCCCGATGAGCAGCGGCTCTTTACCCTGGCCGGGCGGGTGAAGCTACTGCGCTGGATGGGCAAAGCCGCCTTTGCCACCATCGAGGATGAGTCGGGGCCGATGCAGATCTACTTCAACAAAAACGCCCTGGAGGATCACTTCGCCACCCTTAAAAAGACGCTGGAGGTGGGGGATATCATCCAGGCGCGGGGCTTTGGGTTTCTGACCCGCACCGGCGAGCTGACCCTAAACGCCACCGATCACCTCAAGATCCTGACCAAAGCGATCGCACCGCTGCCGGAGAAGTTTCACGGTCTGCAGGATGTGGAGCTGCGCTATCGTCAGCGCTATCTCGATCTGATCATGAACCCCGAGGTGCGCCAGAACTTCGCGCTTCGAAGCCGCATTATCAGCCATATTCGACGCTTTTTTGAGGATCGAAGCTTTTTGGAGGTGGAGACCCCGATGCTCCACCCCATCCCCGGCGGGGCCAACGCCCGCCCCTTTGTCACCCACCACAACGCCCTGGGGGTGGATCGCTACCTGCGCATCGCGCCGGAGCTTTATCTCAAGCGACTGATTGTCGGTGGCTTTGAGGCGGTTTTTGAGATCAACCGAAACTTCCGAAACGAGGGGATGGATGCCACCCACAACCCCGAGTTTACGATGATCGAGTTTTACTGGGCCTATAAGCGGTGTGAGCATCTGATCGAGATTACCGAGACGCTCATTAGCGATCTCGTGACGGCTTTGAAGCTGCCTGAAAGCATCTCCTTTCGGGGCCATACGATCCATCTAAAAGCCCCCTTTAAACGCTACACCTACGATGAGGCGCTGGTTCAGATCGGCGGTCTGGATCCGGCGGTTTTAGGCGATGTGGAGGGGCTAAAGGCGTGCTTGAAGCAGGGGGGTATCGAGATTAAAGGTGAAGCGAGCATCGGATCGCTAAAGGCGGATCTCTTTGATCATCTCGTAGAAGACAAGCTGATTGATCCCACCTTTATCACCGACTTTCCCATCGAGATTTCACCGCTGGCCCGGCGTAAAGATGACAACCCCGCCATCGCCGATCGCTTCGAGCTCTTTATCGGCGGTTACGAGATCGCCAACGGCTTTAGCGAGCTAAGCGACCCCGTCGATCAGTATGAGCGCTTTTGCGCACAGGTCGCCTCCAAAGAGGCGGGCGATGAAGAGGGGATGTTTATGGATGAGGATTTTGTCACGGCGCTGAGCTACGGTATGCCCCCCACCGCCGGTGAGGGGATCGGTATCGATCGACTGGTGATGGTGCTTAGCGGTCAGGATACCATCCGCGATGTGCTGCTCTTTCCGGCGATGCGTCCGGCTAAAAACGAACAAAAAACAGACGAAGAATAAGGAGAACGCCCATGAACGCCATGGCGAGTGAAGATAAAGCGGTTTTTGATCTGATCGAAAAGGAGCTCGTGCGCCAAAACGATCACCTGGAGATGATTGCAAGCGAGAACTACACCTTTCCGGCAGTGATGGAGGCGATGGGTTCCGTGCTGACCAACAAATATGCCGAAGGGTACCCCTTTAAGCGTTACTACGGTGGCTGTGAGTGGGTCGATGAGATCGAGCAGCTGGCGATCGATCGGGCTAAGGAGCTCTTTGGCTGTCACTTCGCCAATGTCCAGCCCCACTCGGGCAGCTCGGCCAACGCCTCAGTCTATGCCGCGCTTTTAAAACCCTACGACAAGATTCTGGGCATGGACCTTAGTCATGGCGGCCACCTCACCCACGGGGCGAAGGTGAGTTTTACCGGACAAAACTACCAGAGCTTCACCTACGGTGTGGATGAAAACGGCCTGATCGATTATGATGAACTCGCCCGCCGCGCGCGGATCGTCAAGCCGCAGATCATCGTGGCCGGTTTTAGCGCCTACTCCCGTGAGCTGGATTTCAAACGGTTCCGCGAGATTGCCGATGAGGTTAAAGCGCTCCTCTTTGCCGATATCGCCCATGTGGCGGGTCTGGTGGTCGCCGGTGAGTACCCCAACCCCTTTCCCTACGCCGATGTGGTCACCACCACCACCCACAAGACGCTTCGCGGTCCCCGCGGCGGCCTGATTCTGACCAACGACGAAGAGATCGCTAAAAAGATCGATAAAGCGGTTTTCCCCGGTACGCAGGGCGGTCCTTTGATGCATGTGATCGCCGCTAAGGCGATCGGCTTTGGCTACAACCTGCGCCCCGAGTGGAAAGCCTACGCCCAGGCGGTCAAAGCCAATATCAAAGCCCTTTCGGATGTGGTTCAAAAGCGCGGCTATCCCGTCGTCAGCGGCGGAACGGACAATCACCTGATCTTGATGAGCTTTTTAGGGCGCGACTTCTCGGGCAAAGATGCCGATGAGGCGCTGGGCCGTGCGGGCATCACCATCAATAAAAACACCGTACCGGGTGAGACCCGTAGCCCCTTTGTCACCAGTGGGATTCGGATCGGCTCGGCGGCACTCACCAGCCGTGGTATGGGGCCTAAAGAGTTTGAGACGATCGGCGATAAAATCGCGGATGTATTGGACGATATCACCAATGAGAAGCTTCAGGCCGAGATCGCCCAGGAACTCAAAGCGCTGGCTGCCGGTTTTCCGGTTTATGATCGCGCCATATTTTAACCCAAAGGATTATCCGGCATGAACCCGATGGAACTCAAGCTGATCAAGATGGTCACCTCCCACTACTACGAGAAGCGTCCAGGGCTGAGCGAGAAGCTTGTCTTTCGGGGGCGTACCTTCTATAATAAGTTTGAGCGGGTGGATAAGATGCTCTCGACTCAGGTGATTAACGACCATCTTCAAAAAAAGAGCGTGATTGCCCACGATCTGATTCGGCCGGGTAACAAGGTGGAGAATATTGTCTTTGATTACAACGGCAGTGATCCGCAGCGCTTCTACCACCGTGCGCAGCTGATGCTGCGTGAGGAGGGGTTTTTGAACTTCACCGCCTACGAGACCAACACACGGGGCCATCTGCACCTCTATGTGCACAAAGGCCACACGACGCTTCAGGAGGGGTATCAGATTGCTAAGATGCTCTCAGCCAAACTTGGCCAGCGGCTTCCGACCCAGTGGCGGATGTTTCCAAGCCCCGATCTGCCGCCGGAATTTAACATTCTCGTGCTACCCTACGGTGTGTATGCCAAGGAGCGGGGTACGGGATGGTCCAAGCACCTTTAAATTGCCCGGAAAGGACACTTAATGGAAGATCTTAAAAAAGATCAAAACGAGCTCAACGACATTCTGATCAAGCGCGAAGGCGCTCAGGGGGGCAAGCTCAAAAATGTGCTGCTGCTGACAGCAGCGCTGCTTTTGATTGTGATCATCGGGGTTTTGACCTATCGGATCATCGATAGTAACGCCGGGGATGTGGAGCGCGAGGTGCCGCCCGTGGCAGAGCCGATTGAGCAGGAGGTGGCGATCGAGGATACGGCTCCGCCAGCCGATGAGGCGCAGGCGCAACGCCAGCGGCTCGATGAGTTGATCGCCCGTCACCGCGAAGCTAGAGAGCAGGAGGAGGCGCAGCAGCAGCCCCCCGCAGCCGAGCCCCCTGCCCAGAAGGAGGCGGATGCAGCCGTGCCTGAGCAAGAGCCTGCTGCACCACCACCGCCTCCACCTGCAGAAGCTAAGCCCGAAGCGGCGCCCAAGCCGGAGCCTAAGGCAGAGCCCAAGCCGGAGCCCCGCGCGGAAGCGAAGCCGAGCGCGCCAGCGGCGGGCAGCTTCTTTGTGCAGGTGGAGTCGCTCACCCGCGATCCGCAGGAGGCGTACCTAAAAGAGCTGCGCGATAGCGGCTACGATGTGGTTGTGCGTGAGCGCAGCGTTGATGGCCGCACCATCAAGCGGGTCTATATCGGCCCCTACACCACCCGGGAGGCGGCAGCGGCTGTTCTGCCCAGAATCCGTGAAGAGCTCAATCCGGAAGCCTTCATTATCCGGGATTAGGGTTGGTTCACTACAGGCGGTGTCTGTATGACACCTTCACCCCCATTACCCTCTATCACCATCTGACCCGCCTCTTTAAAAAGAGGCGGATCTTCCTCTTTGAGAGCGGTGTCAATGACGAGAACGGCAACTACAGCTTCCTCTTTGTCGGTGAGCGTGAGCGCATCTGGCATGAGGGGGGCAAAAGCTTCTACCGTGACGAATCGGGCACGACGCAGGAGGTGGAGACCAATCCGCTGGACTTTCTAAAAAAGCGCTTCTCCCAGGAGGATAGCGCGGCCTTTGCCCGTGAGGCGGAGGCGATCGGCGTAGGGTTTGTCGATGGGTTTGTCGGCTTTATCGGTTATGACATGGTGCAGGTGTTTGAGCCGGTCCTTCAGAAAAAGATGGCCCACCTTCAAGATGTCACCCGCACCCCCGATCTCGATCTGATCCGTCCGGAGTATGTACTGGTCTATGCCCACAAAAGCCGCCAACTCACCGCTTTGAGCACACTTTCGCAGTGTGAAGCGAAGCTCGAAGAGATCCTTGAGGGGGTGCGTCAGCCCCTGGGTCAGCTGCCCCTTAAACCGGCAGAGTCGCTTGGCAGCGGGGCGTTTGCCTTCGATCGCGAGCGGTTTATGCAGATGGTGGAGGAGACCAAAGGGCAGATTCGCGAGGGGGAGGTGTTTCAGCTGCTGCTCTCCAACCGCTATATTCAGCCCGCCCGTGTGGATCCCTTTAGCTACTACCGGGTGCTTCGCGGGCTCAACCCTTCGCCCTATCAGTTCTTTCTGCCCTATGAGCACTTTGCGATCGCGGGGTGTTCGCCGGAGGTGATGGTGCGCCTGGAGGCGGGCCAGATCCTGCTGCGCCCGATTGCCGGGACACGCAAGCGGGGCCAGACGACCCAGCGCGATCGTGAGCTGGAAAAAGAGCTATTGGGTGATGAGAAGGAGCGCGCTGAGCACATTATGCTGGTCGATCTGGGGCGAAACGATGTGGGGCGCGTCGCGCAGGCTGGTAGCGTCAAGGTTGAGGCGCTGATGCATGTGCAGCGCTTTAGCCATGTGATGCATATCGTCAGCGATGTGGTGGGGCAGCTACAAGAGGATAAGGATATGTTCGATCTCTTTGTGGCCACCTTTACTGCCGGAACCATGACCGGCGCACCCAAAGTGCGTGCCATGGAGCTGATCGCTGGCTTTGAGCAGACCAAGCGGGGCTTTTATAGCGGCTCGGTGGCGCTC
>PWVP01000160.1 GCA_003561815.1 Campylobacterota bacterium
GGTGGGGCGATCGGTGAGCAGATAGAGCGGCTTATTAAAGAAGGTGAGCGCGCTAAGCAGCACCAGCGATCCGATGCTCACCCCTGCTGCCCATGAGTGAACGCGGCGAAAGCCGGGCAGCCGAATCCGCCAGGAGTTCATAAAGGCGATCACCAGAAGCGGTGTGCCGATCACCGCATAGGGGGCGAAATCCTCCAGCGGCAGGCTCTGGCGCAGCGAGAGCAGGATGCTCAATATAAAAACCGTCGCAGAGACAAACCACAAAAGCGGCAGCGATCGCTCCGAACGGATCGCAAACCAGTAGAGCCCGTAGATGTAGGCCAGAAAGATCAGCGGCGAGAAGATGGCGCCATAGAGGCCAAACACATCCACAAAGTGCCCCTCGGGCCGCCCACGGGCATCAAACCCATAAAGCCCCAGCGTGATCGCAAAGCCCGTAGCGGCCACGATGGCCAGCGGCCAGTCGCGACGGTAGAGGCCGTAGGCCACCACCGCCAGTGCTAGCAGCAAAAACGCCTCGTGCAAAAAAGAGGCGCCCAGCAGCAGTGCCAGTGCCAGCAGGCGGTTTCGCGGCAGCAGCCAGATAAACAGAAGTGTCAGCAGCATCACCACGCCTGCGGCGTTAATCAAAAGAGCCGCACTATTGACACCGGGCAGCAGCGCGTAGATCAAAACCGCCAGCCAGGCATCGATCGGTTTGCGCGCCAGATCGCGCGCTACCAGATAGAGCAGCAGCAGGTTGATGAGATGGATCACGATGAAGGGAAGCCGTACGGCCAGATTGCTCGGGCCGAAAAGTTCGCTCAATGCACTGGCCAGAAGGGGCAGCCAGCCGCTCTGGGCATAAAAGATCGCCGCCTCATCCACGCTGAGATGAAAGCCATCGGCGTAGAGAATCAAAAAGATCGCCTGAGCATAGATCAGGAGCAGAAGCAGCCAGTGCGCCCTCATAGCTTCAGGAAGTTCTCCAGCAACCGGTGGCCATGCTCACTGGTGATGCTCTCGGGGTGAAACTGCACACCGTAGATGGCGCGATCGGCAATCTCCAGCGCCATCACCTCCCCATCATCCTCTGCATAGGCGGTCGCCACAACCGCCCGGGGAAGATCCTTTAAGACAAGCGAGTGGTAGCGGGTGGCGATAAAGCGCTCCGGGATACCAGAAAAGAGGGGGCTTTCAGGGTGCGTGACATGAATCGGCGCGGTTTTGCCGTGCATCAAGCGGCCCGCATGGGCCACCCGCGCACCAAAGTGCTGGCCGATCGCCTGGTGGCCCAGACAGATCCCCAGAATCGGGAGGCGATCTTGAAAGTAGGCGATCGCCTCCAGGGTGATACCCGCGCCGTCAGGGTTGGAGGGGCCGGGGGAGAGAATCAGCTTCTGAGGATTAAGCGCTGCGATCGCCTCGGGGGTCATCTCATCGTTTCGCACCACCCGGATCTCGCTGCCAAGCTCCTGACAGTACTGAACGATATTGTAGGTAAAGCTATCGTAGTTATCGATCATCACGACCATCAAACGGGCCTTTGGAGAAGGTGGGTGATTGTAGCACAGAGCGGCTACAGGAAAGCAGAAGGGAGAGTCGGGGCCATTTCGGGCCCCTAGGGGTGGCGGCGCTTACGCACTCGCCTGGGTTTTACAACCGGTGTCGAGTTTGAGCACTTTATAGAGCGGGCACATGCCGATGGCTGAAGTGACAACCAGGATAATCCCGATCAGTACCAGCAGGCCGGAGATGGAGGTGCCAGCCGAGAGGAAGGGGGCTACGATCAAAATCACGCCCAGAACAGCGCGGATAATGCGATCGACTTTGCCTACATTGCAAGACATTGAGACTCCTTGGTGGGAAATTGAGACAGGTCAGTATAACAGAAGTTATGCTGAAAGTTAAGTTAAGCTAATTAGTTTTTTCGGTAACCAAGTTATTTAAGTTTCTGGGTGTTACCGGTGGCCATAAAGTGGATATCCGGCTCGGCGCGAAACCGCTCTAAAACCGCCAGCGTGATATCGGTTCGGTAGCTCAGAATCTCCCGGTAGGGGGCCACATACCAGATATACATGCTCACCCCGCCCGCTTCGCCACCGGTCATAAACTGTATGCGCGGACGCAGATCTTTACCCCGCATGGCGTAGCGCTCCCGCAGGTGCTCATACTGGCGTCTGGCCATCTCGATGTGGCGGTGGGTGTAGCGATCAACCGCCTCCTCGGCGATGGTGCGCGCTTTTTGGAAGTTGGTCTCATACCCCAGCTCGATCTGGATGAGATCGTAGATAGTCTTCATCCGATCGTGGGTGTAGTTGAAAATGGGGCGGGTAAAGAGGAAGTTGTTGGGCACGAAGATCACCCGCCCTGCCCGCTTGGTCTCGGCTGCGGAGTTGTGGGTGATCTCCTCATAGAGCGTCATCCGCATGGGCGAGATCTGGAGCACATCCCCGATAATGGGCTGCATCTCGTGATAGATCAGGATGCGATCGCCGATGCGGATCTTACTGCCGATAAGCAGCTGCGACCAGGCGGCAAGATTGAGCACCGCCTCCTTCATCACGATGGTCAGCGCAGCGGCGATAAAGCCGATAAAGGTGAGGGCATAGAGCAGATTGTCGATGTAAAAGATTACTAAAAAGAGCGCCACCGACACGATGGCGGCCAGATTGACACTTTTGGTCCAAAAGAGGCTCTGCTCCTCATCGAGCACAAAGCGGCGAATCGTGCGGCGCAGCAGCCACGCCAAAAGCGCTGCACCCAGCACTACCCCCACCCCGGTGGCCAGACGCATCAGATCGTGGTTGCGGTACTCATCCAGCGCGCTCTGGATCGCGCGGCGCTTCTGGGCGATCACCTCATCGCGTTTGAGCAGCAGCGTCCGGGCCAGCTCGAAGTAGCGGCGATCCTCACCAATCTGCGCCTTTAGCGCCTTAAGCGCCTCGTGCACACCCGGATCGTCGCTCCTATCCAGAGCCGCCTGGACACGCTCCTGATATGTCTGCAGATAGGCCAGCGCTTCGTGGTGCGCCTCCTTTAGCGCCTCAAAGCGGGCGTAGCGCTGCTCAAACTCCGCCATCGGCAATCCGCGCAGATAGCGCACCAGATTGATCGCTGGCTCATGAGGCTGCGGGGTGCTCTCCTCGATCAGATCGACAAAGCTGCGCGAAAGCCCCTCATAGATTCGGATCTGCGCCTCCAGCAGCGTGGCGCGCTCTTGCAGATGGCGCACCGGATCGCCCAGCCGCGCGTGGCGTGCGATGGCGTGCTGCAGCTGCTCCTGCTCGCTTAAAAGCGCCTCGTAGCGCTTATGATTCTCATAGGTCTGAATCCAGATATTCTCGCTCTGCAGATACTCTTCGATCAAGGGGTGCTCAGTGGCCAAAAGATGCAGCGCTACTAAGAGCAGCAGCCCGAAAATCCGGCTCACGGGAGCCTCTTAAGCGCCTCATCGGCTGGCAGTGTCTCAACCCCCAGCGCGCGCGCTTTTTCAAGCTTGCTGCCCGCCTCCTGACCATAGATCAAGAGATCGGTCTTTTTGGAGACGCTGCCTGTCACCTTCGCACCGGCTGACTCCAGACGGGCTTTGATCGTATCGCGCGGCAGCGTCATGGTGCCGGTGAGCACCACGCTCTTATCCTTAAAAAAGGAGTCGCCCGATGCCCCAGAGGGAGCCGGGGCCACCGGCTCGATCAGCGCTTTAAGGGTGCGGATGCGCGCGGCATTGACCCGCACAAACTCCCCAAAGGATGCGCTCATCTGCGGGCCAAACCCCTCCAGGGCGCTGACCGCCTCCTCATCGGCCAGGTCAAACTCGGTCCCAAACGCTTCGCACAGCTTTTTGGCGGCCACCTCACCGATATGCTCAATGCCCAGCGCATTGATAAAGCGCCAGCAGGGTGCGCCTCGAGTAGCGGCGATCGCCTCTAAAAGGTTGTTGACTTTGCGCGTTTTAAACCCCTCAAGCCCCTCAAAGCTCTCCGGTCTCAGATGGTAGAGATCGATCACGCTTCTGATCCGATCGCTCTCATAGAGCAGCTTCACAATCTCCCGACCCAGCCCGTCGATATTGAGACACCCTTTGGAGGCGAAGTGGATAATCGCATTGACCGCCCGGGCCGGACAGCTGAGGTTCTGGCACTTAATCAGCGCCCCCTCATCGAGCAGCTCGCTGCCGCACTCCGGACAGTGGCCAGGGCGTGCGATAGGTTGGGCATCGGCCTGGCGGTGCTCGGTGAGCACCCGCACCACCTTCGGGATCACATCACCGCTGCGAATCAGGCTCACCCGATCGCCGATGCGGATATCTTTGCGCGCAATCTCATCGTAGTTGTGCAGTGTCACCCGCTCGACGGTCACCCCCTCGATCGCTACCGGCTCCACCCGCCCTACGGGGGTGACCACCCCGGTGCGGCCCACCTGCTGGGTCACCTCCAGCAGTCTGGTCTCTTTTTCGATGGCGGGGAATTTGTAAGCGGCCGCCCAGCGGGGGGCTTTGACGGTGTAGCCCAGCTGGTTGCGCACGCTGAGATCGTTGATCTTAATCACCATCCCATCAAGCAGCATCGCCATCTCGTGGCGGGCGGCCGCCATCTGATCGTAGAGCGCCTCGATCGCCCCGCTCCCTTCACAGAGGCGGTGCATCGGCGGCTCTTTAAAGCCCAGATCGTAGATCCGATTCATCTGATCAAGCGCTGTGGCCGCCCCTAAGCTGTTCTGACCGACCCCCCAGGGCAGAAAGACCAGCTTGCGCCGGGCGGTGATGGCGGGATCGAGCTGGCGCAAGCTTCCCGCCGCAGCGTTGCGCGGATTGGCAAACGCCGCTTCACCCGCCGCCTCCCGCTCGCGGTTGATCGCCTCAAACTCGTTTTTATAGATCCCCACCTCGCCGCGAATCTCCAGGGTGGCCTCGTGTGCGATCGTTAGGGGGATAGAGGCGATGGTGCGGGCGTTGGAGGTGACATTTTCGCCGGTGGTGCCATCGCCACGGGTCACAGCGCGCACCAGCCGGCCCTTCTCATACACCAAAGAGAGGCTCGCGCCATCAAACTTGGGCTCGCAGAGATAGGCCTGCTGACCCGCTGACCGCTCGATGCGCGCGATCCAGGTGTGCAGCTCGTTACGATCGAAGAGATCCTCTAAAGACCACATCGGCTGCAGATGATCGGCCTTCTCAAACCCCTCTAAAAGGGTGCCGCCAACCCGCTGGGTGGGTGAATCGGGCGCGCACCGATCGGGGTGGGCCGCTTCGTAGGCTTTGACCGCGCGGTAGAGGCGATCGTAGGTCTCATCGCTCACCTTGGGCGCGTCGCGCACATAGTAGGCGTGCGCCCAGTCGTTTAGCTGCGCGACAGCGGCGCGGTACTGGCTGTGATCCATCTAGAAAGACGCGCACGCCCCCTCAGTGGCGGTGCATTCTGAGCGCGCCTCACGCTTTTGGGCGCACACAGGACAAAGGCCGCTAAAGATGAGATCGCTGCGATCGATGCGCGCGCCCTCAGGAAGCGCTGCTGCTGAGATAACGCGATCGAGATCCACGGCCAGATCGCAGATGCTGCCGCAGCTCTCACACACCAGATGGGCGTGCTCGCTTCTGGCCAGCTCATACACCTGCCGACTGCCGCTGATGGCCACCTGCCGGACAAACCCTTTCTGGCTCAGGGCCGAGAGGTTGTTATAGACCGTCGAGAGGGAGAGGGAGGGGGCGTTGGGCTTGAGATAATCATAGATCGCATCGATACTCAGATGACCGTGCTTTTGCAGCAGATTGATCAGCGAGAGCCGCTGCGGTGTGGCCTTTAGACCGCAGCTGTTGAGTTGATCTTTAGTGGTGTTCATTCCTCACTCCTTGGGCGGGGGCGTTTCCGCTACCCGATACTTCTGACATTTTACCAAAATTTACTACAAAGAGGGGCTAGATGGGCTCATCATCGGAGCGCTCTTTGAGTGGGGAGTGGACAACTACCCGGTTTTTGCCCTCCCGCTTGGCGCGATAAAGTGCGCGATCGGCGGCATTGGTCAGGTGGTAGTGGCTATAGCCGTGCTGCGGGAAGTGGGCCATGCCGGCACTGATGGTGATGCGCGGCAGTGCGCCCAGGCCGAAATCGCCCCACTGCATCGAGGCGACCGCCTTTCGGATCCGCTCGGCCACCTGCAGGGCATCCTCAATCTCCGTGTGCGGAAAGATCACAATAAACTCTTCGCCCCCATAGCGCCCCACCGCATCCCCCTCCCGGACATTTTGAAGCAGTGCCGAGCCCACCAGTTTCAGAACCTGATCGCCCACCTTGTGGCCATACTCATCATTGAAGCGCTTGAAGTTGTCGATATCGATCATCATCACCGCGACAGGGCTCTCTTTACGCTTGGCGATATTGAGCATGTTCTCAAAGTACTCGACGATGTAGCGGCGGTTGTAAAGCCCGGTGAGCTCATCGGTGAGCGCCTGGTTGCGGTAGGCGTTTTGGAGGCTGATACTCACCAGGCTCAGCGCCACGAAGTCGAGATAGGACTTCAGATGGGTCTCCACAAACTGCATCCTATCCTCCAGCCCCTCGCCAATCACCGCCTGCGACCCCAGCGCGCGGCGATCGATGATCATGCGACAGATCCCCTGCTGCACCGCCCCGGCAATCAGCGGCTTACAGAGCACCGCCTCATCCTCATCGAGCGTACCACAAAGATCGCAAAAGCTCCGTTTGCTGCTCTGGATCACCTTCGATCCGGTGCGATAGACCAGACAGGCGTTCGGGTCGTTTAAAAACGCCTCGGGGGTGACGAACGCCTGATCGCTGCAGAAGATGGGCTCCAGGCGGCTGGCGCTATGATTGCTCTCAAGCACCAGCATCGATCGGATAAAGAAGTCCCCCTTCGTGGCCATATAGAGGTTCTGACAGAGCGCCTGCTTATCGGTCTCGCTCACACTCAGGGCCATAAACTCCTCAAAGTGGCGCTTGTAGCGACTCCAGCTGATTAAGACAGCGAAGATGGAGTGAATACTCCCGGCCAGCGGGCGTGGAAGGTGCTCGATTGGCTCCAGGAGCGAACCGTCATCCCGGCCGGAGATGATGGCCCCCACCAGCGCACGCAGCCGCTTTTTAAGCAGCTGATCAAGCGGCACCTCCAGGCGACTGCGCAGATAGAAGCGGATCGCTGCGATATAGATCCCCAGCGCAACCACCACAAAGAGGATGGTCTGAAGCAGAACCGGCAGCGTCTGGCGCACCACATCGCTGCGATTAAAGCCGTAGAGAAGCTGCTGATTGTCGTTAAAGGGGATGGCAAACACCACCCAGCGGCCCCGATCGAACCGCTCGGGCAGACCGCGCAGTAGCAGCGCCTCCTGGATGGACTCGGGCAGACTCAAAGAGCCGCTGCTTTTGAGCATCCCCTCCCCATCACGCAGGTGAAGAAAGTGGGGCAGATCCAAAATCTCCAGCTGGCGCGCCACCTCTGCAAAGGCGGGCCCCTTCTCGGTGCGGTTCTGGCCCACCACCTGATGGGCCAGATCGTAGGCGAGCTGACTGCTCTTGTTTAGCTGAAAGGTGTAAAGAAGCTTATAGTTATAGGCGATACTCAAAACCGCCACGATGGCCACCAGGGCCACGATGATGAGGTTCAGACGACCGGTAAACACAGAAACCCCTTAACAAAAAACTCTAACGACCACCTGCCCCCGGTCTGCCCCCTGTTATAGGGCTAGGATTATACCCTTGCGGACTGAAACGGTTGCAGAGCGCATGCAACCTTGAGTGCCTGATAGTGCTCGGCCACATCGTGACAGCGCACGATGCTCGCACCCAGCTGCACCGCCCGAAGATGGATCGCCAAAGTCCCCGGCAAGCGATCGGCCACCACAGAGGGGCAGATGGCATCGATTAGCGATTTACGCGATGCACCGATGAGTAGCGGATAGCCCAGATGGCGAAAGTGGCCCTGGGCGTTAATCAGCGCCAGATTGTGCTCCAGCCGCTTGCCAAACCCGATGCCCACATCCAGAATCAGATCGCTCACCCCCGCCGCTTCGGCTCTGGCGATCCGCTCGATAAAAAACGCCTCCACTTCGGCCACCACATCCTCATAATGGGGGTTGTGCTGCATCGTCTGGGGCGATCCCTGCATGTGCATCAGACAGAGCGGCACCCGGTAGCGGCTTGCCAGGGCCAAAACCGCCTCGCTCTGGCCACCGGTAATGTCGTTAATCAGTCCGAAACCGCGATCGAGCCCATAGGTGATCGCTTCGGGGGTGTAGCTATCCAGACTCAGCTTCACCCGCTCATGGACTTTAGCCCGATAGAGTGCCTCTACGGTGGGCTTAAGCCGCGCAATCTCCTCTTTAGGCGAGATGGGCGTGCTGCCAGGGCGTGAAGAGACCGCACCGATATCGATCAGATCGGCGCCCGCCTCGATCATCGCTTCAGCTTTTAAGACCGCCTCATCGCCACCGGTGCGGCTGGCGGGGTTGAAGCTATCGTGGTTGATATTGAGCACCCCCATAATCTGCAGATCAAAGGAGGGCGGCCCGATGAGCTGCGTTAATCGCTCCCCTAGCGCCTTGAGACCAAAAGGTTGCGCGCGCAGCTTGCGCCCCAGTCGCCCCAACTGCCGATCGGTGGCCAGCAAGATCGCCTCGACCCACTCCTCTTCGCAGCAGATGGTTCCAGCCGGTACCGCCAGATCCGCACCGACACTGATCGCCTCTTGTTTGAGGATATTGGCCGCGGGGGTCTTAAGCTGAGCAATACGAAAGCGGCGCATTTGGCTCTTTTGGGCCAAGATCGCCACCCCGGCGCGATCGACGCCGATCTGCTCAAAAACGCTCTGCAGATCCCCTTCTGGCGCCAGCTCAAAGAGCGTCACCGCCGCACCGCCTCTTTCGCCTCCAGCAGCCGCAAAAGCAGCGGCGGCAGCACCGTCGCGCTCAGGCTACTTAGCGAGAGTAGCCGGAAGCTGCGCTCAAAGGCGTGCAGCACCCGTCCATTGAGCGGCTCAGGAACCCCCTGAAGGTGGCGGTAGTACTCAAAGGCGCACTCAAGCAGATCCCGCGCTTTGGCGCGATCGAGCCAGGGGTTTTGGCGCAGAAAGTGATAGATGGTCGCCAGATCGAGCCGCTCAAAGTCGATGGGCGACTCTGGCAATGGGCGATCAAAAGCGATCACCTCGATGGGCAGGCGGCTTCGGATGGTGGGTAAAAAGATCGATTTGCGCGGCGCAATCAGCACGATATGGATATTGCGCGGGGGCTCTTCGAGCAGTTTTAAAAGCGCATTTTGCGCGTAGTGGTTGTAGCCTCCGGCCACCGCCACAAAGTAGCGGGACACATCAGAGGCGACATGCGCCTGGGCAATCAGCGCCTGAGCATCATCGATCTGAAACTCCTCCTGCTCCATCACCGTCCGGGGCGCTGTGCCAAGGCGCTCGAGCAGCCGATCGCGGGCATGCGAGAGGTCGGTGCAGACAATCAGTGCACCGCTTTGCATCAGAGGTCAATCTCCCCAAACATCGCCGCGTCGATACTCTTATCAAAGAGTCGCGCCAGATGCATCAGCTTGATATCGAGCAGGTTGTCGCTGGAACGCAGGTGGAAGCTGTTTTGGAGCTCCTCATCCAGAATCCACAAAAAGCTGCCGTCGCTCTTTTTGGGCAGACGGGCGCGCACATCGTCGCTGCGCCCGATATACCAGAAGAGAAACCCTTTACCCATGCTGAGGGTGAACATGTTGTTGATCAGATCGATCTCTTCGCTGCCACCCATGCGATCGTGGTAGTGCAAAAGCCCGCCAATCTCAAAGACCGGCAGCACCGGACGGCTGCGATCGGGGCGGTTGAGGGTGCTAATCAGGTAGCGGCCAAACCACTCGCGCTCCTTGTCGGTGACGATAATCAGCGCCGCACCCTTCATCAGCTGTGACAACGCATCGCGCGCGAGCGGCACCCACTCAAAGCGCCGCTCCTCCAGCCAGCTCATCATCGGCTCATCGGCACGGATGGCGGCCAGGGTCCAGTTGACCATTTTATGCAACGGCGATCCTACTTATCCAGATCGTACACATCGTGCAGGGTTCGCACCGCCAGCTCGCCGTACTTCTTATCCACCACCGCCGAGATCTTGATCTCAGAGGTGCCGATCATCAGGATATTGATGTTCTCTTTGGCCAGAGCGGCAAACATCTGCGACGCCACGCCGCTATGGGACTTCATCCCCACCCCGACGATGCTCACCTTCGTAATGTCATTATCGTACTCCTGGCGTCCGAGATCGTGGGGGAATGCGCCCAGGGTTTTGCGGGTCAGCTCCAGCTCGGTGCTGGGGACGGTGAAGTCGAGATTGGCCTTGCCGTCGTGGCCGATATTCTGGACAATCATGTCCACATTGACCTGCGCTTTGGCCAGTGCGCCAAAGATCTCCGCGGCGATTCCGGGGCGATCGGCGACCCCAAAGAGGCTCACGCGCGCCTGATTATTATCCAGTGCGATTCCGCTGACAATCGGTTTTTCCATGCAATCTTCCTCGTTTGTGATCAGGGTGCCCTCGTTTTCGTTGAAGCTGCTTCGGGTAATGAGCTTCACACCCAGTTTTTTGGCCAGCTCCACGGAGCGGTTCTGGAGCACCTTCGCCCCCATGCTGGCCAACTCCAGCATCTCATCGTAGCTGATACGCTCGATTTTGCGCGCTTTGCTGACGATGCGCGGATCGGTGGTGTAGACCCCATCCACATCGGTATAGATCTCGCACCGATCGGCTTTGATCGCCCCGGCAATCGCCACGGCGCTTAAGTCCGATCCGCCCCGCCCCAGGGTGGTCACCACCCCGCTTGGAGAGATCCCCTGAAAGCCGGCCACCACCACAATGCGTCCGGCCTGAATCTCCTGCATAATCGGTTCAGAAGGGATCTCCTGAATCCGCGCTTTAGTGTGGGCCAGATCGGTTAAAATCCCCGCCTGGCGCCCGGTCATGGCGATCGCCTCGTGACCCCGCTCGGTCAATGCAATCGCCAGAAGCGCTGAGGTGACCCGCTCGCCGGAGGAGAGGAGCATATCCATCTCCCGCTCTTTAGGACTCTGGCTAAAACTCTGGGCCATCTCGATCAGTTTATTGGTCTCGCCGCTCATGGCCGAGACCACCACCACCAGATCGTTGCCCTCCTGGGCGCACCTTTTGACGCGATCGGCTACTGCCGCAATCCGCTCCAGGGTGCCCACGCTGGTGCCGCCATATTTCTGTACAATCAGTGCCATTCTATAGATACCCGCTCTTTCTAAAGTAGCCGATCACCTTTTTGTAGATCGGTCGCTTAAAGTAGGAGACATGCTTAAGAACCTCCCCTGCCGGCACAAACCGATACCGGGCAAACTCCGGTACCGGCGTGGCCAGGTTGATCGAAGCGCCATCTTTGAGGCGCACCAGAAAATAC
>PWVP01000115.1 GCA_003561815.1 Campylobacterota bacterium
CCCCAACCTTGGCAAGGTTGTGCTCTACCCCTGAGCTATTCCCGCAAATCAAGAGGCGAGATTGTACCGAGCGTCAAATTAAAACGACTTTAATATAATGGCACAGTTAAGAGCTTTTTGCAAAGGAACCCCATGCGCAGTGATATTATCAAACGGGGCTGGGAGAAAACCCCCCACCGCAGTCTTCTGAGGGCCACCGGACTCAAGGACGAGGATTTCGACAAGCCCTTTATCGGGATTGCCAACAGCCACATCGATATCATCCCCGGCCACTTTTTTCTCAAAGAGTACGGCGAGATCGTCAAAGAGGCGATCCGCGAAGCAGGCGGTGTGCCCTTTGAGTTTAACACCATCGGTGTGGATGACGGCATCGCCATGGGGCATGACGGGATGCTCTACTCCCTACCCAGCCGCGAGCTGATCGCCGATAGCATCGAAACGGTGATGAACGCCCACAAGCTCGATGCGCTCATCTGTATCCCCAACTGCGACAAAATCGTCCCCGGTATGCTCATGGGTGCCCTGCGGGTCAATGTGCCCACGGTTTTTATCAGCGGCGGTCCGATGGCAGCGGGTCACCTTAAAGATGGCACACCGGTTGATCTCGCCACGGCGTTTGAGGCGGTGGGCAAAAAGTCTCAAGGCCAGATGAGCGATGAAGAGCTCTATGAGATCGAGTGTCAGGCCTGTCCAGGTGGTGGCAGCTGCAGCGGGATGTTCACCGCCAACAGCATGAACACGCTCTGCGAAGCGATGGGCGTAGCCCTGCCGGGCAACGGCACCGTGCTCGCCCTCACCCCTGAGCGCACCGAGATGCTCAAAACCGCCGCACGGCGGGTGGTACAGATCGCTCTAGACGATCGCTTCAAAATGCGAAACATCCTGAACGAAAAGGCAGTCCACAACGCCTTCGTGGTGGATATGGCCATGGGCGGCAGCTCCAACACCGTGCTGCATATGCTCGCCATCGCCAATGAAGCGGGTGTCGAATTTGACATCACCAAAATCAACGCGATTAGCAAACAGGTGGCCCACATCGCCAAAATCTCCCCCGCCCTCTCTACCGTACACATGGAGGATATCCACCGTGCCGGTGGTGTGAGCGCAGTGATGGCTGAGGTGGCCAAGCGGGGCCACGCCCTTAAAACCGATGCGCTCACCGTGACTGGCGAGAGCTTGGGCGAACGGATTAAAGAGGCGAAAAATCTCGATGAGAGCATCATCCGTCCGGCGGAAAATCCCTTTTCGCCTGTGGGCGGCCTGGCAATCCTGACGGGCAATCTCGCCCAGGAGGGGGCCGTGGTCAAAACCGGCGCGATTGATCCCAATATGCGCCAGTTTACCGGCAAGGCGATCTGCTTTGACTCCCAGGCAGAGGCGATCGTGGGCATCACCGAAGGGCGCGTCAAAGCGGGTCATGTGGTGGTGATCCGCTACGAAGGGCCTAAAGGCGGTCCGGGGATGCAGGAGATGCTCAGCCCCACCAGCCTGATCGCCGGTATGGGTCTGGGGGATAAAGTAGCCCTCATCACCGATGGCCGCTTTAGCGGGGCGACCAGGGGAGCGAGCATCGGCCATGTCAGCCCGGAGGCGGCCGAGGGGGGCGTGATTGCCCTAATTGAAGAGGGGGATACGATTAGTATCGATGTGGATCGCTACGAGCTAAAGCTCATGGTGGACGAGCAGACCCTTCAGCGCCGCCGGGGCCACTGGCAACCGCGCAAAAAGGCGATCGACTCCAAGTGGCTCAAGCGCTACAGCCTGCTGGTGAGCAACGCCAGTGCCGGTGCAGTGCTGAAAACGGAGCTTTAACGCTTGCGTGTGGCGGTTTTGCAGTTTGAGAGCGGGCCGGATTATGGGGCGAATCTCGATCGCCTACGCACTTTAGCCGAGGAAGCTGAGGCGGATCTGGTGCTCGCGCCGGAGGTGTGTCTGACCGGGTTTGATTACGATCGTTTCGAAGCGGCGGCGGCCTTCGCGAAAAAAAGCGAAGCGGCTCTGCTGGCCCTCTCGGAAAAATGCGCGATCGCCCTGACACAGATTGAGCGCGAAGGCGATGCGTTTTTTAATGTGTTTCGCCTCTACGATCAGGGCCGGTGTCTCCACGCCCAAAAAAAGCACAAACTCTTTTTGCTGGGCAACGAGCACGATCACTTCAGCGCCGGAGCGAAAGAGGCGATCGCGCCTTTTGAGTGGCGCGGCTGGCAGCTGGGGGTGCTCATCTGCTTTGAGCTGCGCTTTGTCGATCTGTGGCAGCGGCTTGAGGGGTGCGAGCTCCTCTTGGTGCCGGCCGCATGGGGGGCACTGCGAAAGAGCCACTATGAAACGCTCTGCGATGCGCTGGCGATCGCCAACCGCTGCTTTGTGGCCGCCAGCGATAGCGCCAATGCCGACATGGCCGCAGGAAGCGCTATCCTCTCCCCCTGGGGCGAGGCGCTGCGTGACGACACCCAGCACACCCTTGCGCGCACACTGGATAAGCGTGAAATCACCAAAATGAAACGGGCCATCCCCTATGACACAGCAGCTTAATGCCGCGCGGAGCTTCACCGCTCAGCTGGAAAAACAGATCCCGCTCTCTCCGGCACTCAAGAGGGCATTTGAGTCGATCCCGCGCGAGATTTTCGTACCCGCCGGACTGCACCGCATGGCCTACCGGATCGAAGCACTCCCGATGGGGGCCGATCAGTGGCTTAGCTCCCCGCTCACCGTCGCCAAGATGACCCAGGCGCTGCAGCCTGAGGGGGCCGATAGTGTGCTCGAGATCGGCTGCGGCAGTGGCTATCAGGCGGCGATACTGGCCAAGCTCTTTCGCCGGGTTTTTACCATCGAGCGGATCGAGCGGCTGCTCACCGAGGCCAAAGGCCGCCTAAAGCAGCTTAATCTCATCAATGTCCACACACGCCTTGATGATGGCCAGAGGGGCTGGGCGCAGTATGGGCCCTACGATCGCATCCTCTTTTCAGCCAGCACGGCACAGGTGCCACAGGCGCTTTTCGATCAGCTCACCGTGGGCGGTATCCTCGTCGCCCCCATCGAAACAGCGGGCAAACAGGTAATCACCCGCTACACCAAAGGGGCCACCGGTGTTAAATCCGAAGCACTGGAGAGCTGCCGGTTCGTGCCGGTTTTAGATGGAGTGCAAAAAGGTTGACGCAGGGGGCCCTACCTGCCTATGCTGATTTCATACTCTGGATTCAAACTCTTCAAAACCAGTCGATGAATCTCTCGCACAGTTTTTTTGGGCAGCTCCCCCAGCCTTTTTAAAAAGCGATCGTCAGAAAAGTTTTTGACCTGAAAGCAGTCTGCCGAAGATGGCTTCTCCAGCCCGTTTCCAGTGGCTGGTTCCAGTTTAAGCATCCACGGATAGGCTTCATAGGCGGGGTTATGGGCGGTTACCGGAACCACCGTTTTTAGAGGCAGCCGCCCGACGCGATCGTCATTAATCACAATCGCCGGGCGGGTTTTGGCGATTTCGCTGCCCACTTTAGGGAAAAACTCTACCAGCCACACTTCACCCTGTCTAATACTCATGCAGGTCACCCGTATCGCCACCAGTCTCAGCGATAAGCGTTTGATAGGCCCTATCCTCCAGAGCACGCTCGACACCACGCTCCCATTTTTCCAGCTCTTTTTGGCGGATGTAGTTTCTGATCGCCTCATTGTAAATGGCCGAAAGCGTAAGATGCGAATCCTCCTTAAGGGCCAGCACCTGAGCCTTAAGCTCGGCGGGCATATTAAAGGTGATCTTCTCCATCGGTTCTACGGTCATCTCAACTCCCATTTAGGCCATACATTTATGCCGTATTTTAAGAAGGTTTACCCGAAAAGTCAAGTTGTGTGTGGCGCCCACCTGTTTCTCTCGGCAGAATAAAAAGGGTCACAAACTTTCTCAGTAAATCGCCATCATCCGATCCGCCTCCTCCTAGGTGAGACCTTTGCGATCCGTGCCGATGAGGCGGGCGAAAAGATCGGTCTCCAGATTAACTCGGCGGCCGGCTGTCATGACACCGCGACAGCCCATCCTAAAACCGGATAGTTAGCCAAAGCTAGCTCCTGATGGCTCACGCCAAAGGCCTCCTGCGGCTCGAAAAAAGCTCAATGGTCCCAAGCCCCTCTTTTCAAAACCAGACACTATGCTGCCTAACGCACCTTTTATAATACCCACACCACAAGCAACAGGAGAAACCATGACAGAGCACAACAACCCATCAACAACCAGTGTCCGCCATTTGCTTGAAGAAAAGCAACTGGCAACGCCGGAGTTTTTGGCCCTGATGGAGCAGGCATTAAGCTGCTCGCCCAACCTTGCAGTCGTTCCTAGACAAGACGATCTAGATGAACTGATTTGGGCGCTCGAAAAAGGCAGGATCACACTTTCTGAGATGCGTGTGCTACTGGACAGCCTGACAAGTCTTTCGGGCGAGAAAGCGGATGTGTCTATAAGCCACGAAGACGTGGAGCGGATATTGTCGCACGAGGGCGGCGCGCAGTGCTTTGAGTGCAACCCCATGGCAATGACTTTAGAACAACAGCAGGCCGTTGCCGAAGCCAAGGGGGTGTTGGTGGTTTTTAGGCATTTTGGGGCAAGCAGCGCGGAGATTAACCGGCACATGACGCGCTTTTACGATCTGGCCGATGAAGATGCGGATGTGATCTTTCAGGCGGCGGAAGCCCGACATCAGAACAGTGAAGAGATTCGATCGGTGGTGGTTTTGACGGGGCTAGTCTCAGCCGAGAGCTAGCCACCGTTTCCGTCATTTGAGATTCATTGTGACACATCACGACATGCTGAGCCACAAGTGCCGCAATTATCATGACTCGACATATCCCCTAACAGTCTCCAGCACATCATCCAAGAACCTTCTTGCCTCATCGGCGTCAATGCTCTCGCGCAACATTCTGGGGATTCGTTCTGAGAACCCTATTTTGCAGTTTGGCACTGATGGTTCCTCTAGTGTTACTAACCGGTTGCGGTGGTGATTCGTCCCCTAGCGAAGAGGGGGATCCATTAGGACTCACACCTGAGAGCATCTCTGAGGGCGATGAAGCGAACATCTCCACTGAAGGGGAAACGAGCATCTCCGGCAACTGCACACCGGATGAGAATACGCGAGAGGGCCGGCTTTGTAGCCTGAAAGGCAAGCTGGATCTTTTGGTCACCTGGCGGCTCATCGGTGAGACCTCTCAGGATGTGATGGTGTTTAAAGAAGATCCGGTCTTCAGAAACGATCGGTGGTTTCTAGGAGGAACGATCTCAATCAAGATAGACGACACGGAGGGGGGCGGCGTAGTGGCATGCACGGATATCACCGATCTATCAGACCGCTATCCATTCTGGTGTTCCCTCTATTATGATAGTGGCGCGGCCAATAGTTACGCACTAATCAAATCCGGCAATGAGATCTCAGGCCTTTTCGCCTATGCGCGGTCCTATGAAAACCCTCTCTACGAAGTGCTTTATGACCCCAGCGCTGATGTCACAGGGACACACAGCACTAACCTCTCTACCAGCAGCCACGCACTAATGGGCGGGTTTGTCTCACTCGAGGATAAAGAGCGGGCCACGCGGCAGATAGCCAGCCGCACACCCCAAACCTCTCAACCGATCGCCATCCCCGATGAGATCACGCAGAGGTACGAAGCTCTCGAAGAGTTTATGCGATCTCTTCGGGAGTGATCGGTTAAGTGGTTGGCCGTGCCACCAGCACCCTAAAAGTGCACCACCCTCGCAGGTGACGATATGCTCCATGAAAGAGGATGGATATTTTCAGATCTTGTGATAAAATAGCGGAGGGAGGTTTATGATGACGAAGGCTTTTTTTGAACCAACAATAGTAACGAAAAAAAACGAAAAACGCATTCGCGTTGCTTTTTCACCTGACAGCCAGAAAAAAATCAAAGAATTTGAGCAAAAGGCGCGCACCACTCTTAGGAAGACAGATGCTCAGCCGAAGCTAACGCTTGATGACTTACGCTAAAAGCCTTTCATGACTCGTGCAGAGCTTGATAGGGCATTTGCTGCTTTCAGTCTCTCTTCGTTGATGGATCCTGATTCTGGCATTTCGAACAGCAAACTGAAAAATATACTCAGGGCTTTTTCATGCAATCATAATCAAGATCTCCAAAGCTTTTTGCACAACCAAGCCATAACATTTGAAAAGCACCACCGAACTCGCACCACCGTATATATCAGCAATTTTTCAAAAAAGGTAGCAGGGTACTTTTCTGTCGCTCTTTCAACACTTGTGACAGAAGATTTGGGCGAGGATGTTGTCCTAATGCTGGATGGACACAGTTCAGATCGAAAGTTTATTCCGTGCTATCTCATTGGTCAATTAGGCAAATCTGACACAATTTCTGAAAAAATTGGCTCCTTTTTGCTGGATGATGCGATGGAAACAGTTCGCCAGTGCCACGACAGCCTGGGTGGCAGGTTCGCGCTTTTGGATGCTGTAAGCCACCCGAAGGTAATAGCTTTTTATGAAGAGAACCTTTTCTTTCCGATTGAAGATTCAGAAACTGACTCTGAGAATATCCGTATGATTCGGCCTTTTTTTGACCTTTGAGGTGGCATAAAGGCAGCCTATATCGCCCCACCCGAACCTTAGTTTTAATAAACTGCCATCATCCGATCCGCCTCCTCCCAGGTGAGACCTTTGCGATCCGTACCCATCAGACGGGCGAGGTAGCGGGCAAAAAGATCGGTCTCCAGATTAACCCGGCGGCCGGGGGTGTAGGTTTCAAAGAGGGTGTTTTTGAGTGAGTGGGGGATCAGTGTGAGGCGGAAGCGGTTTTTCTCCGCACTGTTCACCGTGAGGCTCACGCCATCGACGGCGATGGAGCCTTTAGGGGCGATCAGAGGCATCGCCTCAGCCGGTGCGGCGATCCAGAAATCCCAGCTTTTGCCGGTCTTTTCCACCCGATCGATGGTGCCGATCGCATCCACATGGCCCTGCACCACATGGCCTTCGAACCGATCGCTTAGGCGCATCGCCGGTTCCATATGTACACGCCCGGTGTAGTTCTCCACCGCTAAGAGCTTTTGAGACTCATGGCTGAGCTCCACGCTAAAGCCGCCACCGGTAAGCTCCGTGACGGTCAGACACGCGCCGTTTACCGCAATACTATCACCGATACCGGGGCGATACGCGGCTTTGAGGGTGAGTTTTTCGCCGCTGAAACTTTGCACCGTGGCCATTTCACGAATCAATCCGGTAAACACGCTAATCCTTCTGGCAGAGTTTTAAACCCCAGCGTACCGGGGCGAAAAGCGCCCGCCGGGTCAAAGGGGTGCTCGGCAAGCACAAACCCCGTTTCACGCATCGTGCGGCGCACCCCTTTGGCTTGGGAGTAGGTGGTGAGCACACCGCGATCGCTTAGCAGCCTGTGAAGCGCACCGAAAAAGTGTGCATCCCAAAGCTCGGGGTTTTTGCGCGGGCTAAAGGGGTCTTGAAAAATCGCATCGAAGCAACCCGTTAGCGCCGGAACACGCTGGGCCGCATCACCGGCGATCACCTCGACCCGCACGCCCTCCTTCTCATACGCCCGCCCCTCGCTCACCGCGATAATCATCCCCAAATAACGGCTAAGCGCTTTAGGATAAGGCAGCAGGCGCAGGCGCTCTAAAAGCGTGGTATCCAGCTCGGGAGAGATCACCTCTATGAGGCCGGTAAATCCCAGCTGACGCAACCGCCAGATAAAGACCAGCGTGTTATACCCCAGCCCGAAGCAGATGTCCAGTGCCCGCACCCGATCGCGGCCTAAGAGATGACCGTAACGGATAGCCGGATCGATGTGCTTGATCAGCGCTTCGCTAAAGGCTCCCTCACGGCAGCTGTGGTAGTGCTCCTTATACGCTTCACTATAGAGCGTAAAGCTGCCATCGCCCGATCGTCTCACCTTGAGAGCACCGCCCGTTTTTGCAGCCAGAGATAGACCCCCAGCGCCACGCCAAACATGAGTAGTGAGAGCAGTTGCCCCATCGTTAGCCAGCCAAAGGCGATAAAACCTAGCTGCGCGTCGGGCTGGCGCCAAAACTCTGCCACAAAACGCGCCGCCGTGTAGAGCATCCCATAGAGTGCGGCCATCTGCCCGTCGAAGGTGCGTTTGCGATAAAGCAGTGTGAGCACCACGAAAACCACAATCCCCTCCAAAAACGCCTCATACAGCGCAGAAGGGTGGCGCAGCGCTCCTTCGGCATAGATCCCCCAAGGCACTTCGGTGACGCGACCGATGAGCTCCTGATTAAAGAAGTTGCCCAAACGGCCAAAGACATACCCCGCCGATCCACTCACCGCCGCCACGTCCACCATCGCCCAAAACCGAATCGATTCGCGGCGGCTAAAGAGCCACAGGGCGACCATCAGCCCCGCGATCGCGCCGTGATAGCTCAGTCCGCTAATACCCACAAACTGCCCGTTTTGCACCGGATTAAAGATCTGCCACGGATGGGCGAGGTAGTAGAGGGGATTCTCATCATAAAAGAGTACATACCCCAGCCGCGCCCCTAAAATCACGCCGATCACAAACCACAAAAAGGCCGCCTCAAACTGCCCGGCACTCACCGGCCAGTGGCCGCGCTTAACCATCCACAGACCCCAGAAATAGCCGGTGAGCAGGGCACTGACATACATCAGCCCGTACCAGCCCAACTGAACGGGGCCGATCTCGACTAAAACCGGATCGTGCCAGCTATAAAAACTCTGCCACGCCTCAAGCATCTTCGCTCTTCTCTTCGGTGAGCGGCTCTTCGGGGGTGCTTGCCGCCGCTTTGAGGTTCAGTGCGATGAGTTCGAGCGGATGGTTAAAGCGGCAGCTCACATCAGCTGCGTTCATCGCTTCGCTCAGCTGAATCCGGCAGGCGCTACACTCGGCACTCACCACCTCGGCTTTTGTTTCGGCGATCATCACGGCTTTAGGCACTCCGGCGGCTTGGGCCAGATGAAACTTCTCGCTCTGCATCGTCACCCCGCCAAAGCCGCAGCAGCGGTTGGGATCACTCATCTCCACCAGCTCATAACCCTTCTGCAAAAGGGCGCGGGGCTCTTTAAAAACCCCCTGGGTTTTGCGCGCATGGCACGGATCGTGGTAGGTGACCCGCGTGGCGTTTTCAGTGACACTGCTCACGCGACTGTGCAGATCGGTGTGGTCATACAGCCACGCGGTGGCGATATGGGTTTTTTCGGTGATCTTTCGTGCCCGCTCTTGCCACTCGGGCTCATCTTCAAGCACACGCAGCCAGTCGTGAATCATCATGCTCGAACAGGTCGCCTCGGGCACTAAGATTGCTTCGACACTCTCGATAAAGAGCTCAAAATACTCGATGTTGTATTTGATGAGCCATTTGACACTCGCCACATCACCGGTAAACCACGCCGGTGCGCCGCAGCAGAGCTGGTCTTTAGGGATAAAGGCGTTGATGCCCAGCTTTTTGAGGATATAGAGCAGGCTGTCGCCTATCTCGGTGTAGACATAGTTGGCCAGACAGCCGATAAAGATCGCCACCTTCCGATCGCCGCCGAAGTTCATCTCTTCAGGATAGGTATTGAGAAAACTCTTCGCCGCCGGGCTGGGCAGCAGGCGGTTTTTTTTCACCATGGGCAAGCCAAAGCGGGCGAGCATGCCACCTTTTTTCGGGTCGGTTTTAAAGGCGCAGGACTTGAGCACATACCCCGCACGGGCGAGAAAATCCATCACGCCGCGCCGTTTGAGCAGGGCAAAAAAGAGCCGCTTCCACCAGGCGATGCCGTGTTTTTTAGCGATCTCGATGCGCGCCTTTTCGATCATCCAGTCGGTGGGCAGCGCGGCCGGACAGACGGCGGTGCAGTTGGTGCAGAGAAAGCAGCTTTCGAAAATCTCTTTGGCGTTTTTATCCAGCTCGAGTGTCCCCTCCTGCACGGCGCCAAGCAGATGCAGAAAGCCGCGCGGTGAGGTGGTCTCATCGGCGTTGACCTGATGGATGGTGCAGGTGGGGATACACTTACCGCACTTGATGCACGCCTCTGCAGCGCTTAAAAGATCGAAACTGTTATTCATGGCGCGATTATACCATTTATGCTCTCAGCGGCTTTTGATTAGGCTTAGACCATGAATACCCACAGCTTTAAGCCGCTCACACACCCCGCCATCTGGCACGCGATCACCGATCGCCGCATGGGCAACCTCGCACGCCACACTGGCGACGACCCCAGGTGCGTTAGCCAAAACCGCCGTCAGCTTGCGCGCCTCTTCTTACCCAAAAGGGTGCCGATCGTCTGGATGGATCAGGTCCACGGCAATCGGGTGGTTTTAGTCAATCGACTACCCAAGAGACCACCCGCCTGCGATGCGCTGATTACCCGCACACCCCATCTGGCGCTGGCGGTGATGGTGGCCGACTGCGTGCCGATTCTCTTTTTCGATCCCGATCGCTTAGCCGTCGGTGTCGCCCATGCCGGGTGGCGCGGCACACTGGCGTCCATAGCGGCCAAAACTGTGCAGTCCATGAGCCAGGCCTTTGGCAGCGATCCGGCCTCGATCCGCGTCGGAATCGGCCCGGCGATCGGAGGAGAGTGTTATGAGGTGGATGAGGCGGTAGCCGCACCGTGGCGTGAACAGCTCGGCGAGAGATATCTAAAACAGACAACAGCCGATCACTGGCATCTGGATCTGCCCGGTGCCAATACCGATCAGTTGATTGCGGCGGGCGTCAAAGCGGAAAATATCGAGAGGATAAACATCTGTACCCACTGCGATGAGCGGTTTTACTCCTACCGCAGGGGGCAGGAGAGGGGGCGTTTTGCGGGGGTGATCGCACTTAAGCGGCCATAAAAAAAGCCCGCCTCTTTAGAGGCGGGCTTGTGTGAGGCGAAGGCTAAAGCCTTACTTCTGGCGGCGGTCCTCTTTAATACGGGCCGCTTTGCCGCGCAGTTCGCGCAGGTAGTAGAGCTTCGCACGGCGAACCGCGCCACGACGGGTCACCTCGATAGTCTCAATCGAGTCGGAGTAGACGGGGAAAATCCGCTCTACGCCCACATTGTTTGCACCCATTTTGCGCACGGTAAAGGTGCGCCCGGTGCCGGTGCCACGCACAGAAATGCAGACCCCTTCAAAGGTCTGAACACGACTCTTGTCGCCCTCTTTAATGCGGATCCCCAAGCGGAGCGAATCGCCCGCTTTGAACTGAGGGATGGTCTTTTCACCCATCTGCGCTTTTTCAAAGGCTTCGATATAGCGGTTTCTCATGGTATATTCCTTGAGAGAATTTAAGAGCGGGATAATACTGCGATTAAGCTTTGAGTATGCTGAGGGCTATCAGCTAGCGGTGGGTGCGGATCAGATCGGGGCGAAACCAGCGGGTTTTATCCCGCCCCAGATCGGCTCGAAAGGCGGCAATCTGTTTATGGTGGCCACTA
>PWVP01000065.1 GCA_003561815.1 Campylobacterota bacterium
AGTTCACCTCGGTCAGGGTGCCGCTTTTGAAATCATCGGCGATTTTGAGGCTGATCGCCCCCTCTGCGGCCACCTTATCGGCCACCTTGGCCGCTTTCGAGAGCCCTTTTTTACGCAGAAACTCGATCGCACCCTCCATGTCGCCATTGCTGGCGGTCAGCGCCTTTTTGCAGTCAAGCATCCCGGCAGCCGTCGCTTCACGGAGCTGTTTAATCATTTGTGGTGTAACAGACATTACGCCTCCTCTTTTTTCTCTTCTTTTTCGCCCTCGGCTACCGCCTCTTTGATCACCTGCTCCGCCTCTTCGCTGCTTGCCGCTTCGGGAGCCTCAGGCGCCTCAGGCTCGGTGGCACCCTCCTGGGCGGCCAGCTCACGCCCCTCAATGACAGCATTGGCCATCTCTGAACAGAAGAGCTCGATCGCGCGGATCGCATCGTCGTTTCCAGGGATGGGATACTCGATCAGATCCGGATCACAGTTGGTATCCAGCGGCGCAATAATAGGAATCCCGATACGACGCGCCTCGGCAACGGCGATCTTCTCTTTTACGGCATCCAGGACAAAAACATAATCCGGCGCCTCTTTCAGGTAGCGTACACCACCGATATACTTTTCAAGTTTTTCGCGCTGGCGCTCAATCATCAGCGCCTCTTTTTTGGTGAGCAGGTCGATCTTGCCGCTCTCTTTGAGCTCCTCGATCACCTCCAGTTTGCGGATGGATTGGCGAATGGTTTTATAGTTGGTCAGCATGCCGCCTAGCCAGCGGTTGTTCACATAGGGCATACCGCAGCGCTCAGCATGGTTTTTAATGATGTTGCTCGCCTGCTTTTTGGTGCCGACGAAAAGAACGGTCTTACCCTCAGCTGCCGCGTCACGCACCATGTTGGTGGTGTAGCGGAAGTAGCGAAGCGTCTTCTGCAGGTCAATGATGTAGATATTCTTACGAACGCCGAAGATGAACTTCTTCATCTTGGGGTTCCAACGACGGGTCTGATGGCCGAAGTGCACACCGCACTCGAGTAGATCTTTCATGGTGACCATGAAATTATCCTTTATGTTAGGTTTGGGTTTAGCCTCGGTGTCCGTTCATCTCGCCTAAAGCGAAACAACCCTGAAAAGGACTGACACCTGTGTATTTTGAAGGCGCGGGATTATATCGAAAGGTTGATTAAAGAGTGATAGTGGTCGCAAACCGGATGCCTGCGACCTTAAGGGCTAGGCTGTCAGCTCGGCCAGTCTGGCTCTCACCGCTTCGGCGTGGCCTTTGGTTCGGACCTTATCCCAGCGGTGGGCGACACACCCTTGCGGGTCGATCAGATAGGTCGTGCGCACCACCCCCATATATTTGCGCCCGCACATCATCTTCTCCTGCCAGATACCGTACTGCTCGATCACCTCTTTAGACTCATCACTCAAAAGGGTCACCGTCAGATCCTTTTTCGTGACAAACTTCTGGTGGCTGGCCACCGAATCGGGGCTCACCCCCAGCACCGTCGCATTCAGCCCGTCAAACGCCGGCAGCGCCGCTGAGAAATCGCACGCCTCGGTGGTGCAGCCGGGGGTGTTATCTTTAGGGTAAAAGTAGAGCACCACCCAGCGCCCTTTGAGATCGCGCAGACACACCTCTGCGCCATCCTGATTGGGCAGACAGAAGGCGGGGGCCTGCATACCGGTCTGAATCATGCGTTCTTCTCCTGAAGTGGTTTGGGCGGATCTTAGCACCCCTTCTCTAAACGCACCGCCCGCGAAGCCAAACTCATCGCCCAATCAGCCAAGCTGTGCAAAAATAGGCAAACTGGTTGGAGGATGGTCTGCTTGAAGATTCCCTTTGTCGATCGCCGGGTGGTGGATCACTTCGATTTTCTGCTGATTGCTCTGATTTTACCAATCATCGCCACCTCTATCTTTCTGGTCAACGAGATCAACGAAACCTTGGCCACCAAACAGCTCTTCTATGTGCTGATCGGGTTTTTACTCTTTGCGGGGGCCTTTATCTTCCCTCTTCGCAGCCTGACCTGGCTCATCCCTTTTGCCTACTGGGTCGGGATTGCGATGCTGATAGCCGTGGAGTTTTTCGGGGTGACGCGGCTGGGTGCGCAGCGCTGGCTGGAGATCCCCTTTGTAGGGCTGACCGTGCAGCCTTCGGAGATTATGAAGCCCGCCTTTATCCTGATGCTGGGCTATCTGATCCACCGCCGCCCGCCGCCTAAAGAGGGGTACGGCTGGATCGACTTTGCAAAGCTGAGTTTTTATATCCTGCTGCCGTTTTTACTGATCGCCATGCAGCCGGATCTCGGTACCGCACTGGTGCTGCTTCTTGTGGGCTTTGGGGTGCTCCTGGCCGTGGGGATGCGGCGCAAAATCTGGATAACACTGATTGTCGTGGCGCTGGCCGGTGGGGCATTGGGGCATGAAGTGCTCTTGAAGGATTACCAAAAGCAGCGCATTGCCGACTTCATCTCTGAAGATCCCAGCTACCATGTCCGCCAGTCGATGATCGCCATCGGCTCGGGGGGGCTGGCGGGCAAGCCGGTCGAGGAGGCGACCCAGACCCAGCTGCGCTTTTTGCCGATCGCCACCTCCGACTTCCTCTTTGCCTACCATGTGGAGCGCTTCGGTTTTCTAGGGGCGGTGGCGCTGATCGCTCTTTATATCCTGCTGGTGCTGCACCTCTTTAGCCTCAATAGCAAGGTGCGCGGCGACTACCTCTCGATGGTCACTATCACGGCCACCGCGATCTTGATCTTCATCTACATGAGTATCAATATCGCCATGACAGTGGGGCTCGCACCGGTGGTGGGGCTACCACTGCCACTCTTTAGCCACGGCGGAAGCTCCTTTATCACCTTTATGGTGCTCTTTGCCATCATTGAGAACCTGCTTGCTTTTCGCTTTAATTTTCTGTATACTTCCGCCCTCAATTCTGTGGAGTAACCGGGTCCTTAGCTCAGCTGGTTAGAGCCGTCCGCTCATAA
>PWVP01000028.1 GCA_003561815.1 Campylobacterota bacterium
CGCCCCTCGCTGCCGAAGGAGAGCCAGCTAAAGGCGACAGCGGGCTGGCCTCTCTGGGCGATGATGAGATCGATAATGCGCCGGGTGAGGTGATCGTTCAGCAGGGTGATAATCTGGGTGATCTGATCGATCTGCACCCCACCGGCAATCATCTGCCCAATCAGGGTCTGGATATCGGTTCGCATCGCCGAGAGGGCTTCAACGCTATCGGCCTTCTGAATAGCGCGGCTGAGGTTGGCCAGGCTGACGCGCTGCAGACTGAAGAGATCCCCCTCGGAGATGACACCGGCGAGCACACCCGTCTCATCGACGATGCAGAGGTGGTGAAAGCCGTGATCGGCCATCACCATCGCCGCCTCAAAGGCAAAGGCGCTTTTAGGGAGGGTGACGGGGTTGGCGGTGGCCACCTCCCGGATAGGGCGGCTGAGATCAAAGCGCTCCAGCACCACCCGAGAGAGCAGATCGCGTAGCGTAAAGACCCCCACCGGGCGGTGGGCTTCATCGACAATCACCATGCTCCCGATATTCTCCCGGCGCATGATGGTGAGCGCATTTTCCAGGCTCTCGTCGGTACCGGCGGTGATGGGGGTGCGCCGCAGTAGCCGTTCGATGGGGGTGTCCAGGGCGTTATCCTGGCCGAGCTGCTGAGCGGTCTGTGCCCGGCTTTTGCTCAGGGCCTGATCGAGCAGGTTGGCAATCCGGCGGGAGCAGAAGTCCGAAAAGGGCGGCGAGTGGTGGATGAGATCCATAAAGTCGGATTTCTCAAGCGCTAAAAGGGTGCTCTCTCCCCGGGCGCGGTAGCGGTTGCGCGTGGCGCGATCGCCCAGCAGAGCCCCGATGGGAAAAAGCTCCCCCTCTGAGAGGCTCCATAGCGGCGGCTCCTGCTCTTTCGCATCCGGCCGTTCACCGTCGATCGCGCCGCTTAGAACAATAAAGAGCCGATCGGCGGGGGTGTCGCTTTTAGTGATAGCCACCTCCCCATCCTGGAGGGTGAGGGTGCGCCCCTGCCTGGCAAGCTGCTTTAGGTGCTCTGGTGCCATCTGGTTAAAGGGGGCGTGGGCTTTAAGGGTGCTGATGAGATCGGACATCCGTTTCTCCTAAGTGGCGTGTTTGGCTGATCGTAGCACACCCTTGCTACTGTATATAGCGTGCCGAGAGGATGCGCGCCTTTAGGGTGGGGGTGAAGTCGGCGGTGCCAAAGCCCCATCCAAGCGTCATCTCGGTGGGGATGTGGTAGCCATCAAAGCCCCCGTAGGCGCTAAAGTGTCCCCCGTAAGAGACAATCGTGCCGTTGTGGTGGCGATCGGCCTGGATGGCGATGGGTCGGTGCTGGTCATCCAGCGTCAGGCTCACCTCTAGGCTCACCCCTTCGATGGTGAGGGTGTAGGCGATCGCATGATCGCTTTTAACGCGCCACTCGATTGGGTCAATGGGCAGCAGAGTGGATGGCAGCCACAGGTGCGAGAGGATGAGCCGCTCGATCGCGACTGTGGCATCGCCCTGTGAGGCGGCGCGATCCATGGGGATGAGATCAAAAAACCAGAAGCGCGACTGCTCACGGCATCGCTGTGGCGCTCTCAGATCGGGGCCAAACGCCTCATAGCCGCTAAAGAGTGGTAGTGTGCCTTTAAAGCCGCGCATCTGCCAGATAAAACCGGTGCGCGATCGCACCACCTCCCGCCCTTTAAAGCTGATCCAGTCTCCTTTGTGCTGCGGGCGGAGTGCCCCCTCCAGCACCAGAGCGACCCCGGAGGCGATCGGTGCGTGTGCGGCGATGGCACTCTGAAGGTAGCGGCCAACCAGCGGCGGCAGCGACTTGGTCATGGCGGCGCTAAAGCGAAGCGCCGGCTCCTCGCTCCGGGGCGTGCTCAGTGTGTGTCGCAGTGCGGTGACAAAGCGGCGATCGCGCAGCCGAAGCAGGCTCAATCCGCCCACAATCACCACCACTAGAAGGGTTATCAAAAGTGCAGCCATCAATGCTCCTTCGGATCCCCCGCACCAGCTGAAAGCTGTTAGCTTAACAAGTTAACGCTTCGATTCGCTGAGCGATCGCCTCGGCCTGGGGCGGATCGATACCCGGATGGCACGGCAGCGAGAGCTCGGCGCGGTAGAAGCTCTCAGCATCGGGGCAGTCGCACACCCCAAAACGATCGGCGTAGTAGCGGTGGCGGTAGATGGGGCGGTAGTGCACCTGCACCCCGATCCCCTCCTCTAAAAGTGTGGCGAAGAGGTCCTCTTTTGCGCACCAGAGCTCCGGGGCGAGCAGAAGCGGATAGAGGTGATAGCCAGCGCGCAGGTGGGCCCTAAAGTGGAGCGAAAAGAGGCGATCGCTGGGGGCGAAGGCGGCATCGTAGGTGGCGGCTATGGCGGCGCGCTTTTGGATAAACTGCTCAAGGCGCCCCATCTGGCTCACCCCTAGCGCGGCGTGTAGCTCGCTGAGGCGGTAGTTGTAGCCTAGCTGCACCATCTCCTGATGCCAGAGCCGTCCGCGCTCGATGCCGTGGCTGCGAAAGAGCCGGAGCTTTTGGGCCAGCTGCGCATCGTCGGTGATCACCGCGCCCCCCTCGGCGGTGGTGATGGGCTTGACCGGGTGGAAGCTAAAAACCCCCATGGATGAGAAGGTGCCCGCATGCCGTCCGTTTAGGTGGCTGCCTAGAGCGTGGGCGGCATCTTCGATAACGATGAGGTTGTGCTTTTCGGCCAGGGCGTTGATGGTCTCCATCTCGCAGAGGTTGCCCGCATAGTGCATGGCGATGATGGCGCGGGTGCGCGGTGTGATGGCCGCCTCGATCGCTTCGGGGTTGATGCAGCCGGTACTAAAGCGGATATCGACAAAGCGGGGGGTGAGGTTGCAGTAGAGCGCGGCGTTGGCGGTGGCGGCGAAGCTGATGGCCGGGACAATCACCTCGCTTTGGGCCGGTAGATCGCACACCGCCAGCGCGCCGTGCAGACCGGCGGTGGCGCTGCTA
>PWVP01000176.1 GCA_003561815.1 Campylobacterota bacterium
ACATGCTTCACCTCTAGCTCCCGACTGACGGTGATCACCGGCTTTGCCGCCACATCGTAGACATTGACCAGATCAATATCCCCCTCTTCGGCCACAATGGTTTTAAGGATGGTGGTGTAGGTGATAATGCCGTAAGCGTCATGATCGTGCTTTTTATCCACCACCAGTGAGCGAACCCCCTGATCGCGCATCACCCGCATCGCTTCACGGATGGTCGCAAACGGCGAAACCGTTACCACATCCCGAACCATGATATCTTTAATCAGCGCCTGTCCACCTCGCTGAGTCTGGTTTACCGCTGCACTAGAGTTCATCGCGCACCCTTTCTTCGAATTTGCGAATCTGCTTCATATCGATCCCCGCAATGTGCTCTAACGGGAGGGTAAAGACCACCCCTTTAGCGTGAGAAGCCAGATCGAGATCCTTTGTTAGTGCCTTGAGAACACCCACGGAGAGTTTTCGCTCCAACACAAAGATCAAAACCGACTGGCTCCCCTCAAAGGTCAAACCAAAAAAGGTCTTCTTCTCTTCAGCCCCGATCCCGCGGCCGTTTAGGATGGTCACACCCCCCGCACCCGCATTACGGGCTGAAGCGATCGCCTTCTCTTCCATCTCCTCGGCTAAGATAGCCACCAGCGCCGAAAACTTCATGTTGGCACCTCCTTTTTCTGAAGTTTACTCTTTAGTTCCACAATAATCGCATAGATCATCACCGTCACGATCGGAAAGATCGAAGCGAAGGCGATCAGCCCAAATCCATCGATCAGCACACTGCGCCCCTCGATATGGGTCGCTAGACCGATACCGAGCGCGGTCACCAGCGGCACCGTCACCTCAGAGGTGGTCACACCACCGAGATCAAAGGCCAGCGCGATGATATACTTGGGCGAGAGAGCGGTCAGGATCACCACCAGCACATAGGCCACCATGATGTAGTGGTGGATCGAGTCGCCGGTGATGATGCGGTGAACACCGATCGTAATGCCGATCGCTACCCCAAAGGCGACCAGCATTCGGATAAACTGACCGTTAAGCTTGCCGTGTGCCGCCTCCTCTGCCTGCTGACCCACGGCAATCAGGGCGGGCTCAGCCATCGTGGTCGCAAAGCCGATCGCAAAGGCAAAGAGGTAGAGCCAGAAGTACCCCTCCAGGCCGATGAGCTGTTCGGCCATGGCGCTACCGATGGGAAAGAGCCCCATCTTCAGCCCCACCACAAACGCATACAGCCCGATAATCACCATCGCAAAACCGGCCACCACCTTCTGGATATGAGGGATTGGCTTTTTAATGATGAGATACTGGAAAAGCAGAATCACCAGAATAATCGGGGTCACATCCCGCAACATCTCACCGATATCTTTAAGCATCTGCCATAGCGGATGGGTGGCCGCTGCGGCGGCGGCTGCCGAGGTCAGGGCATCGAGATCCTGTGCCACCTGCTCGGTATCGCCAAAGGTGTAGACCGCGATTCCGTAGAGCTGAACCGTAATCATGGGCACCATCACCGCCAGCGCCACCAGGCCAAAGCCGTCGGTGAGTGGGTTTCGTCCTTTAATCGAAGCGGCCAGACCGATACCCAGCGCAGCGATCAGCGGAACCGTCACGATGTTTGTGGTGACGCCGCCGCTATCGTAGGCCAGCCCCACAATCTCTTCGGGAGCAAAAAAGGTGACCGTCAAAACGACAATATAGCCGCCGATCAGATACCAGTGGATGGGGTGGCCCAAAATGGTTCGAAAGACCCCCAAAGCAACCACCAGCCCCACCGAAAGGGCCACAATCAGCCGCAGTGTAAAGGCGTCCACACGCCCTTCACTGATAATCTCCGCCTGCATCGCCACCGCAATAAGAGCGGGCTCGGCAATCACCGCTGAAAAGCCGATCGCAAACCCGAAAGCCAATAGTAAAAAGAGGTTACCCCGCCGGGCGAAGTCGTTGGAGAGGCTTTTGGCAATGGGAAAGATCCCCAGCTCCAGCCCCTGCAAGAAGAGCGCAACCCCCACCATCACAATCAGCAGGCCCAGCAGGATCGAGACCAGATTATCGGGTGCTTGCGCTAAGACAAATATCTGAAAAAAGGCTACCACGAGAACGATGGGCAGCAGATTCTTACCCGCGTGGATAAAGAGGTGGATAAAGTCCTTAAGCTGCTGCTGCAATCATCGCCCCTACTAAATCTTCATATTTTCAGGGAGATTATATCGGGTCTGCTCTTAGACCGGGGAGCGAAGGCTGCACCACGCGACTCTGAAGGCAGGCGGCCAGCTGCTCGTGCTCCACCCCACTTAGATAGGCGTAGTGAAACGGCTCACGCTCCAAAACTGAAACCAGCCTCTTTAGGTCGCGCTCATCGGAGTGGAGGATGTGCGCCCAGGGAGCCAGCTGCTTCATCTTGTTCAGTATGGAGCCTATCTCCACTGAAGGTACCCCATGATCACAGATCGCCGCTCGCGCAGTGCAGCCAAAGCCGACCGGTCGCAGGCGGGCATCCAAAAAGAGGGGCTCAAACCGACCGGCACACCCCAAAAGACCGGATGGGGGGTAGCGCCAACGCAATCCTAACGACTCAAGAAGCCCCACAGCCTGCATCAGCTGGGGAGTAAAGAGCGATGAGAGCAGAAGACGAACGGGCCGCCCCCCGCCATCGAGGATAGTCTCAAAAAGCCCCTCTTTTAGGATTGTGAGCGGATAGTGCGCTGAGGATACAGATGCGCCCTGTGCATGGGGGTGCCCATGGGCAAGCAGCACAGCCGGGGTGGGCCCCTCTCTCTGTAGCGTTACAATGAGCTGCTGATGGGAGGGTTCGACCAAAAGTCCGCTGCCTGCCATCAGGGCGTCTACCAGGGCACAGACCACACGATCGGCGCTATAGAGATTGACCGATCGCTCTAAAATCAGATAGCGTGAGAGGCCGCTAAGTGCTCGCTCCATGGAGGCCACCTCGATCCAGCCAA
>PWVP01000035.1 GCA_003561815.1 Campylobacterota bacterium
AGCTTGCGCATGATAGCCTTGGCTCTGGCAGGATCCTGCCAGAAATCGGGCTGTGCCGACTCCTCCTCTATCTTCGCGACTTCAGCTTCCTTTGCCGGCAGGTCAAAGATGCACCATTATGTCCGAGATCCGGCGAAGTAAGTCGTCCAGGTATTCCTTATCTTCCTGCATTCTACTCCATCTGCTCAGAGGATACGATCAGCTTGTGCGAGTTTCTACATGATTGGTGCCGCCCACCATGCTCAGACTGCCTCACTCTGCCACCCGGTTCGGAGACACTCTCCCCGAGGCGACGAGGTGAGCCAGGCGCGTAGGTTCGGGCAGCCTGTAGCCACGGCAGCATTCTAGCACCCATTGCAGGGACGATGCCAGATCGATCTTGTGGCCCACCGAAACGTATATCGGTCTTACCCCTGACCTGGTTCTCAGCGCCGCCCCGATACAGTCACCTCTGTCGAAGAGCTCGGCATGAGAGCCACGCTCGTGGCCCAGAGTCTCATGGCGACCGCAGAGGATCGACTTCGCGCAGCCTATCGTAGGCCTGTCCAGGAAAAGCCCGAGATGAGAGGCCAACCCGAGCCTCCTGGGATGGGCGATCCCCTGACCGTCGACCAGCACCAGGTCGGGAGCGTTTCTCACTCTCTCAAAGGCAGCCAGGATCAAAGGGCTCTCACGGAAGGATAGCAGGCCGGGAACATAGGGAAACGCAATCTCGCCCTCCACTGTGCTCACTTCGACCGTTTCGAACGCAGGGTATGAGAGAACCGCGACCGCGGCCCTTGCCCTTCCGTGAAGGCGGGGAGAGGAGATGTCGACACCGGCAACAAGAAGCGGATCGATGGCCACGCAACCGGTCACAACTCTATCCGCCAGGCTTAGCTGCAATTCCTTCGCCTGTGCCACGCTCACATCCCACTTATGCAGGCTGTTGACCTTCACGATTCGCATTATAGAGCATTCAGCCCCGACGATAAACCCAATAGCCGCGTCCATAGAGACAGGTCGGTCGCTGCTGCGCACACCTGTTGCTAAAGATGGATCGCTCTGTTATAATCGCACCCTAATCAACCATTGGTTGTGAGTATGCCTGTCAGAAATGGTGCAGAAACTACCTGTGCACAGACCGTTTTCCATACCTGCCCGATGAAGCTCTGAGGAGATGCGTTATGCCTGAAGAAATCACAAGCAGCGTAGGATCGATTGAAGCCGAAGCTGAGAAGATACTGGAAGAGGCCAGGAACAAAGCCAGGGATATCATCCTCGAGGCAAGAGAGGAGGCCAAGAAGATATTGTCATCTGATCTGCCACTGGACGAGGCAAAGGACGAATGCGTCAAGATCGTGAATAATGCCAAGGCCGAGGCCGGCAAGAGAGTCGAAGACGCTGAGAAGAAGGCTGCTGAGATTCGCAAGAACGCCGACAGGAAGGCAAGAGAGATCATGGAGCTCGTGGTGAACACCGTCGCGGGCAGAAGCTAAAATGGCACCTCTGTTTGTCAATACACCCGACGACATGACCAGAGTCAGGGTATTGACGACCAAAGACCGCTCCACACAGACCCTCAAGACCCTGCATGCCGCCGGTGTGCTGCATGTTGAAAAGAGCGACGAACTGAAGCCTGTTGCCAGAGAAGCGATCGAGCGCGAGAAGAAGGAGATCAACGAGCTTCTGGCTGCCCTTGATAATGCACTGGCGTACATACCGAAGGAAGGGCATGTCGCTCTGGCGGAGGACGTTGAAGTTATCTACGTTCGACCCCTGGCGGAGATCGACAGCGACGTCAGGTTGCTGTGCACCAGGCTCAGCAACATGCATCGGAGGGTTGCCAAGCTTGAAGACGAATTCGCAGAGCTTACAGAGCTAACCACTCGTCTCGGATCTCTTGACCATCAGGCCGAGGTCAGGTTGACGGACCTGAGTTTCTCCGGACGTTATCTCTTCTCCAGGGTCTTCGTCCTGCCCAACCAGGCCTATCAGGCTGTGTACAGCCAGGTCGAGGGATACCTGCTCGATAGCATAGCCGCACCGCTGGACGATGAAACCACCCTCTATGTAATCGCCAGGTCTGAAGACCAGGCCGCAATAGAGTCCGCGGTCAAGAACGCCGGTGGCAAAGTCCTGCAAATACCGGAAGAGGATGTGACGGTGCGGGACTTCTTGCAGGCAGCCGGCGACAAGATGCGCAGCCTGGAAGAGGAAACAACAAAGCTCAACGCCGAGATCGAAGAGAAGACCAGGGAGAACTCACAACAGCTCATCCTCTTCCGTGAGGCCCTGTCGGCAGAAGCCGAGAGGCTGGCAGTCCTTGAAAAGGCCTCTGAGGCCAACTACGTCACTATGGTCGAGGGGTGGATTCCGGAAGGCAACGTCGAAGAAACCGTTTCCCGGTTGAAGGAGAAAGTGGGGCTCGTCCACGTTGACACGAGGGACCCGGAAGAAACCGAAGAACCGCCTACCAGGCTTCGGAATGCCGCAGGGATCAAACCGTTCGAAGTCATCGTCAATCTGTTCGGTACACCCAAGTACAGGGAATGGGATCCCACTCCTATCACAGCCTATTCATTCGCTGTGTTCTTCGGTCTCATGCTCTGCGATGTCGCCTACGCTATCGGCATCATACTTGCTGCCAGGTTTCTGATTCGTAAGTTCGTGGATGACCCCTATACCGAAGGTTACAGGCTGTTCCAGAGGGTGCTCTATATCAGCGGCGGAGTGGCTCTGGTTTTGGGCTTACTCACCGGGAGTTACCTGGGAGATATCTACCGCTTGCTCTTCGGAGTGGAAACCGCCGCTTTCTTCGTGGGACCCGTTAGAGACATGCTGACAGATCCGATCTCATTCATAATCCTCTCTATCGTGTTGGGGTTGATCCATGTGAACACGGCCCACCTGATGGGGTTGATCGTCGGGGCAAAGAAGAGGGACAAGGGCATAGTGATCAACAA
>PWVP01000012.1 GCA_003561815.1 Campylobacterota bacterium
CTAGCCGAGCCCTAGGGCTCAGGCCGATCGGCCAGCTTGCGAACGCTCTGCTGGATATCCGCGAGCAGATAGAGGGTGTAAAAAAACATCACCACCAGCACCAGGCCACCGATTAGACCCATCAGACCGGCCAGAAAGCCTGCCGTGGCCATCGTGGCAAGTGAGCCGATCACAACGACCACCAGGGCAATACCCGCAAAGATATCGAGCAGCGTACCGCCCATCTTCAAAACTAGATTGCGAATCATATTCACTCCTTTAGGCTAAATTGGAGCCTAAAGCTATCATTTTGTCGCTTAATAGTAGGCGGGTTTCTAGAGCCCCTTCTCCTTTTTAAAAGCCTCCACCTTTTGGCACCGCTTGATGAGCTCCTGGCTTAGCTCGGCCAGCTTCTCATAGTCCTGCCAGAGGGTATCCTCTACGATATCGTGGATCTCAGAGGCCACCTCGCTTGCCTGTCGGCGCAGTTTGGCCAGCTCCTTTTTGGTCTCGTCCATATCTTCTCTCCTTTGTTGGGTTTGGGCTTTAGCCGTGGCTGCCGGCGGTGGCGAAGCCGTAGAGCTGATCGTGCGCGACTGGCGGTACCTCGCCGCAGGCCATCCACTCGCACCGGCTCTGCTCGACAAAGCCGTACTGCTGCATCAGAAGCACTCCATCGCTGTTCTGGCACGGCAGATCGACTACCAGGGTGCGTTTGCCCCGCAGGGTGATCGCCGCACGCAGCAGCCGCTCGGCCTCCATATAGGCCCCCGGTGCAATCAGCCAGGGCCCTAAAAAGATCTGCGCATCCATCACGCGGCTATAGAGCACACCCGCTTCACTGGCCAGCAGCAGCCCGCTTTGGCTCTTGAGATCGTGCGTTAAAAGCGGCGTACGATCCTCGCCAAAGACGGCGCGATCAAGCGCGCACAGCTTGTCGAAACGGTCGCTTTCAAGCGCGCGCGCATCGGCCAGGCTTGTGCCTGCGCCCTTCTGGCCAGGCCGCACGAAACGGCCAACCGCCCCCTGCTTCTCAAATCCGTGCCTTTGATAAAACGGCACCATCTGGGGCGCGGCACAGAGCGTCACACCGGGCCGCTCATCTAAAACTGCGCGCAGTGCCAGCTTAAAAAGCCGCGCACCGACGCCCCTTTGGCGGTGGGCCGGATCGACGATAAAGTTTCCCAGCCATCCGCTTCGTTCGTGCAGGTAGCCGGTGATGGCACCGATGAGCCGATCGGCCTCGTAAGCGCCGTAGCAGAGGTGAAAAAACCGCTCGCGTCCACGCTCCAGCTCGGTGTGATCCATCAGCCAGCCGCACGCTTTAGCCCATGTGATGAGCGGCAAGAGATCGCGGCTCTTAAGCCAGTGCAGGGTGGCGCTCATGATCGCGCCAGGGCCACCAGCTCCGCTTCGCTGAGCACCCGTTTGCGCGCCCCGACGACGGTGCGGACCTTCTCTAAAAGCGGTTTGAGGCTCTCTTTGGCCATCTGTTGGCCCTGCTTTTTGAGGTGGTAGGCTAGAGTGGCCGTGCCGGAGTGTTTGCCGATCGGGTAGGCGCGCTTGGTGCCAACCAGCCGCGGATCGAAGGGCTCATAGGCGCGTTTGTCTTTCATCATCCCATCGGCGTGGATCCCGCTCTCATGGGCGAAGAGCGCCCGCCCGACGATGGGGGTGTTGCGCCCCAGGCGGATGTGGGCCGCTTTGGCGACGGTGCGCGTGAGCTTCTGAAGCAGCGCCCCATCGACGGCGCGATCGTCGCCTAGAAGATGGCTCATGCCCATGAGCACCTGTTCGAAGCTGGCGTTACCCGCCCGCTCGCCCAGTCCGATGACGGTGGTGTTGACGCTGATCGCGCCCGCCTCCAGTCCGGCCAGGGCATTGGCGGTGGCCATGCCGTAGTCGTTGTGGGTGTGCATCTCGATTCCCAGCCCCAGCCCTACGAGCTCCTGCATGGCCGCCATGGTGCGCATCGGAGTGAGAATCCCCACCGTATCGCAGTAGCGAAACCGCTCGGCCCCAAGCGATTGGGCCAGCGCAATCACCTCTTTTAAGAAGCGACTATCGGCCCGGGAGGCATCCTCGCCGCCGACGCAGACAAAAAGCCCCGCCTCTTTTGCGGCGGTGACACTCTGTTCAAGCTGTTTAAAGAGCTGATCGCGCCCCCCCTTCATCTTGATCGCGATCATCGCATCCGAGAGGGGTACGGAGAGATCCACCGCCGTGACACCGCAGGCGATCGAGGCCTCCAGATCGGCCAGTGTGGCACGGTTCCAGCTCATAATACGCGCCCTTAGGCCCAGATCGCAGATGGCGCGGATATCCGCCTGCTCGGCTTTGCCCATGGCGGGGATCCCCACCTCCAGCTCGTCGGCTCCTGCGCGATCGAGGAGCTGTGCGATGGTGAGCTTCTCCTCGGTGGTAAAGCTCACGAAGGGGGCCTGCTCGCCATCGCGCAGGGTGGTGTCGTTGATGATCTTTTTCATAAGTGCCCCTTTAGGCGCCCGCAGTGGCCAGTGCCGCCGAAAGGGGCGGATTGGAGGCGCTATCGGGGTGTAGATGGGCTTTAGCTGCGGCGATGAGTGCTGCCTCCACCGGCCAGTCGGCGTACTGCTCATCGGGGGTAATGCCCGCTGCGATCAGCTCTGAAGCGGGCCGGTTGCCGATGCGGACGGTCAGGAGCCGCTCGACCCCTTTGAGCGCCTTTTTGATCGCCTGAATCGGTCCGGTGCCGCAGGTGGACTCGCCGCTACAGTAGGGGAGCACTTCTCGCTTACTAAAGAGCCGCACCCCCCGATCGCCTGCCTCGTAAATATCGAAGCGATCACAGGCGCCAAAGTGCCAGTCGATGCGATCGCCACTGCTGGCGGTTACGGCGATGAGCACCGTTTGGCCAGTGCTGCTCAGCCTGGCGCGGGCTGCCTGGGCATTTTCTGCGTGGCGGCGGAAGTTCTCGATCGCCTCTTGAAACGCCTCGCGTCCACTGCTTTGGTAGGCACCGTGAAGCGCCTCAAGCGGCTGCTGCAGGTAGGCCGCGGGGGCAAAATCGCTGCTTTTGTCTTCACCCAGTAGCCCGACGGCATCGGCGCGGCACTGCTGACAGTGGGCCATCTGCTTCACATCGACACCACAGGCGACCTGGGCGCGCTGAACCTGCTCTTTGGTGGCGCTGGGCACGCCATTGAGGGCGAAGTGGGTCCCAAACTCCCGCTTGCTCAAAAGCGGCATAATGTTGTGCAGAAACACCCCCATCTGCTTGAGCTCTGCGGCGACGGCGGGGAGGTGATCTTCGTTGATGCCGGGAATCAGCACGGAGTTGACCTTCACTAAAAGCCCCCGTTTGACCGCCAGCGCGATCCCCTCTAGCTGCCGCTTGAGCAGGAGCGTGGCCCCTTCGACGCCGGTGAGCCGCTTTTTCGTGTGGGTGTCGTAGACCCAGGGGTAGATCTGCGCACCGATAGCGGGGTCGATGGCGTTAAGGGTGACCGTGATGTGATCGACCCCATGCTCGATCAGGCGGTCGACAAACTCCGGCAGCCGCAGGCCATTGGTGGAGATGCAGAGCTTCAGATCGGGGGCGTAGGTGTGTACCAGCCGCAGCGTCTCGAAGGTGTTTTTAGGGTTGGCCAGCGCATCACCGGGTCCGGCGATCCCCACGACGCTTAGCTGCTTGATCCGATCGCCCACATGGAGCACCTTTTTGAGCGCCTCATCGGGGCGGAGCCGTCCACTGGTAACGCCCGGACGCGACTCGTTGGAGCAGTCGTATTTGCGGTTGCAGTAGTGGCACTGGATGTTACACGCCGGGGCCACCGGCAGATGGATACGCGCATAGTGGTGGTGCGCCCCTTCGCTGTAGCAGGGGTGGTTCTGGATTTTGGACTCAACACTCTCGCAAGACATAAGCGCTCCTTTTAAAGCATCTGCGCTAGTTTTGCACAGTTTGCCCCCGCGATATGATGATAAATTAATCAACCCGATCTGTCTATTATTTAATCATGCAACCTGTTTTTAAACTGACCACCATCCGTTAAAATGGGGGGTGACCTTTTATAAACCACCTATTAAGGAGAGCCGCGATGGCGATGCGAATTACTGAAGAGTGTATCAACTGTGGTGCCTGTATCGACGAGTGCCCCAATATGGCGATCGTAGGGGAGGATAAACACCCCGATGGCGAAGACCTTCACTACATCTTCCCCGATAAGTGCGATGAGTGTGGCGGCACCTCTCCAGCCTGTGTCGATGTCTGTCCGTCGGATGCGATTGTTAAGTAAAGATGCGTATTACCTATCTGGACGAGTCGATCGATCTGATCGACCTCCCCGCTGATATCGGCTACGCCTCGGAGCCGGTCTGTCTAAAGGATCGCCAGGGCCGCGAACACACGGTGGGCGGCATGCAGCGCGATCTTTTGCAGCTGGTGGTGGCGTTGCCCAATCTGAGCCCCCCTTTTGCGCAGATGGCCCAAGAGGTGATCGATCAGGTGCGCGACCCGGAGGGGATCGTGCTCTGGTTGATCCAGAACCGTTTTGGCCAGGAGCGCCTGGAGCTGCCCCAATGGGGGGTAGAGCTGGCCGATAGCGAGGGGGAGTTTGGTGGCCTTTATGGCTTGAGCGTGGGCGATGGCCTGCTGGAGGGGGCGCTCACACCGGCACTCTATCTCATCAGCAAAGATGGTGCGATCTTCTATCGGGAGGTGCCTAAGGTGATTCCGACCTCTTTTAATCTCGAGCGCTTCAATCACGAAGCCAATCGCGCCCTTCATGTCTACAACGGTCAAGGGTGTCACGCATGAGCCCGCGCTATCTAAAGGATCTAGCAAGCGCTATCCAGTCGGGCGAACTGATTACGGTGCTGGGGCCAAGGGTGTTTGAGGGGGTGTGTGATCACAACAACACCCCGCTTCCAGCCGATAGCGATGCGATGATTCTGGCGCTGAATAACACCCGCGCCATGCCGCCTCGACTGATGCTGGAGTACCCCCGCGCGGCGATGCAGATCGAGCAGCGTCGCGGCCGCAAGGTGCTCGAATCGCTCTTTGAGCAGATCTACGCTGCCGGATTTGAGCCGCCGGCAATCGAGCAGGCGATCGCGGATCTCTCTCCGCCGGTGGTGGTGGATCTCAACCGCGATGACGGGATGCAGCGGCTGTTAAGCGGGGTCGATCACACCCTTTTAGTCGGCACCGCCCGGATTGCCGGGGATGCGCCCCGCTACCGGCTGTATGACTTTACGGCGGGCAACTACCGGCCGATCGAAGAGTTTGAGACGCTGAGAAAGCCGCTACTGATAAAGCCGATGGGGGCACTCACGCCGGAGCGATCGCTGATCCTTTCGGATGCGGACTTTGTAGATTGGCTGACCGAGGCGGTGGCGGGCTTTGTATTGCCGCCGATTGTTAAAGAGGGGCGCACCGATCGCCGCTGGCTCTTTATCGGCTGCCGCTTTGAGCGCGATACCGAACGGATGGTGGCTAGAGAGCTGGCCGGTGGCGCCATTAAGGGGGGCTACTGGCTGTGCGAGAAGACACCCACGCGGGCAGAGGAGCGCTTTATCGCCCAGCAGGGTCTGGAGATTATCCCCGTCTCATTGGCGCAGTTTCTGGAGAGGGGCGATGGCTGAGCGGTGCAGCTTCTGCGGCGGAGCCAAAAGCGAGCAGAACCGGCTCTTTCGCGTAGAGGGTGCAGCGATCTGTGCTGGCTGTATTCAGCGCTGTAGCCACCAGCTAGGAGAAGCGTCACGCCCACTGGAGAATCCGATGTGGGGCCTGCCCCGTCCAGCGGAGATAGTCGCCTTTTTAGATCGCTATGTGATCGGCCAGGCCCGCGCCAAACGCGCACTGGCCCTGGCGCTCTATGCGCACTATAAACGGATCGAAAACCCCTCAGTCGGCGGTGTGGAGCTGGAGAAGTCCAACATCCTGCTTGCCGGCCCCACCGGAAGCGGCAAAACCCTTCTCGCCCGGACGCTAGCGCGGGTGATGCGCGTTCCTTTCGCGATGGCCGACGCCACAGCACTCACCGAGGCGGGCTATGTGGGCGAAGATGTGGAGGGGATCCTCTCAAGACTGCTCAGTGCTGCCAACTACGATGTGGCGCTGGCGCAAAAGGGGATCGTCTATATCGATGAGATTGACAAGATCGCCCACCGGGGCCAGAGTGCCAGCAGTGGACGCGATGTGGGGGGTGAGGGGGTACAGCAGGCGCTGCTTCGCATCCTGGAAGGCGGCGAGGTTTACATCCCTGTGCGCAACAGCCGAAAGGAGGCGGGCGCACAGACGGTGCTTTTTGATACCACCCAGGTACTCTTTATCGTTGGCGGCGCCTTTGAGGCGGGCAAAAGTGGCGATCAGAGGGTCGTCGGCTTTAGTCGTCCTCTGGATGGGGAGGAGTCGACGCCCGATCGGCCCCGCACGCTGATTGAGTACGGTCTGATACCGGAGTTTGTGGGGCGCCTACCCGTGGTGGTGACGCTTGAAGCGCTGACGCACTCGGATCTGGTGCGTATTTTGAGCGAGCCGCAGAATGCGCTGCTGCGTCAATTTAGCGCTCTTTTAGCGATGGATGGCGTCGAGCTGGTGTTTGAGCCCGAGGCGATCGAGGCGGTGGCCGAGCTTGCACTAAAGCGCGGCGTGGGGGCGCGGGGTTTGCGGGCGCTGCTGGAGGAGCGGCTTGAAGATCTGCTCTTTGAGCTGCCCGATCGCAACGATGTGCAGCACTGCACCATCACCGCTGAGTTTATTCACCAAAGAGCGCCGGCACAGCTGAGCCTCTATACCCCTAAAAGGCGGGCCAATGGATAATCAACTCTTTGGCGGCTGGTTAGAGCACGATCTCAACCCCTTTTTTCTCTTTTCGCCCAATGGGCGGGTGCGGATGATGAACCCCGCAGCGGAGCTGCTTTTGGGCTATGCCAGCCCGTCGCTCTTTTTCGACCTGGCGGTGCGCCACGGGGCGAAAGAGGGGTACCATCTGGAGTTTGCGCCCCTGAGCTTTGACACCTTCCACTTCTACGGTCTGCTCGCCGGGCGGGATGAGAGTTGTGTGGGGATGCGGCTCTATCAGACGCCACTGCGCGGTGGGGGCGAGGGGCGACCGCTGGAGAGTCAGCAGCGTACCAACATCTACCGCATCATCGATGCCAATATCGCCCTCTTTGCTGCCCGTAGCGGCCATCGCGTGCTTTGTGATTACGATCCGGCTCTCCCACCGGTGCGGCTGCTCCAAAACGACTTTTCGCGCCTGATGGGCAAAAGTTTAGAGAGCTTTGACCCCAAAGAGGATCCGCTCACCCTCTCGCTACAGATCGAGGCGGGTCGGCAGCGCACACTGCTCGGACGGCGCTGGCCGGTGGCGACGCTAACGATAAAGGGCAGCGGGCGCAGCGCGCTGCACGATGGCACCCTTAAAGCGCTGGCTGAGTCGATGTGGATCACACCTGTTTTTGAGCCCAATGCCATTATTTATGAGCTGGTGCTGGTTAACTGAGGTAGATTTGAAGAGTGGCCCATCTGGCCGATACTACAAGGTTACAAAGAGATCGATCTTGAGGGAGCCGTGTAGTGCGACGGGTGATGGTGGTTTTGGCACTGCTCTTTTTGTTGGGGTGTCGCGGCGGCGATGTCAGCTCCAGCCCCTCACAGAGCGGGCACGGGAACGGCTCTAGCGGCGACACGCCAGGCGATCTCCCTTCGGGCAGTGCGTTGGAGCTATTGATGGAGGATCGCTTCCTCTTTGGACCGCTCAACACCACCCACTGGCGCGCTTTTGATGGCGCGCGGGGGCGCACCGACTTTTTTAATCTTATCAGTTTTCAGAGTGATCCCGATCAGGCGGTGGCGCGCATCCAGCTGGATACCTACAACAACCAGAATTTCATCTCCCGCTTTTCTGGCAGCGAGCTTCAAAGTGTGCCCCGCTTTGAGGCCGGTGAGGGGGTGATCGCGCAGGTGCGGTGGCGTTTGCACTCAGAGATCCCCGGTCTGGTTGCCCAGATGCAGCTGATCCGCGATGAGCTCAACGCCAGTCGCACCACCCTGACACTGCACTACCTCACCACCGAGGCGCGCAACCGGTTAGAGGCGGCCTACTGGCCCGATGAGGCGGCCGATAGCCCCAGCTATGCGGATGCCACCCGTGAGGCGGCCGCTTTAAGCGCACCGTTTGATCGCAGCCGCTGGCACACGGCACAGCTTCGTCTCATCGACGGACGGGCCAGCTGGTGGATCGAGGGGGAGGAGATCTACAGCCGCACGGCGGGCTTTAGCGATGGGCCGCTGCAGCTGGCACTCGGGCTGTGGGTGCCCGAGAGTGACTACACCCCGGCTTACAGCCCTACGCTGAGTCCGGCACCCAACCCCTATGCAGCCACCCGCTACGCACTTGAGGTCGACTGGGTGCGTATCTACCGGTTAAAACCCGCACCCTAAAGAAAGCCGAAATCCCTCCAGAGCGCTACGGCGCCGTTGGCCACAAACTGCACCGAGACCGCCAGAAGTATCAGCCCCATAATCTTGGTAACCGCCTGGGTGCCCATTCGCCCCAAGGCGCGGTTGATCCGCTTGGATCGGGTATAGACCACATAGACCAGCCAGAGAGAGAAGATAAGCGCGATTAGAATGCCCGCCATGTGCCACCAGGCCGGCGCGCTGGATTTGAGCACCAGGACCGTCGTGATGGTCCCCGGCCCTGAGAGCATCGGGATCGCCAGTGGCACGAGGGTGATATCATCGCGCGCGCTGGCATCGGCCTCCAGTGCGGCGCGTTTGGAGAGCCCTGCCTGGGAGGTCTCAAAGATCATGCTCAGCCCGATGAGCAGTAGCAGGATGCCGCCGGCCACCTGAAAAGCGCCGATGGTGATACCGAAGATATAGAACACCAGCTCCCCGCTAATCAGGAAAAAGAGCAGAATCCAAAAGGCGTTGCGCACCGTCTTTCGGGCAATTGCGCGGGTCTCATCATCGTCATACTCATGCGTCATCGCAATAAAGCTGGGCACCACATAAAAGGGGTTGGTGATCGCCACGAGCATCACGAGCGCCTGGAGCGTAAACTGGAAAAAGGGGATCAGAAATTCGATCGACATAGAGGGGAGTATAGCGTAGTGGAGTTAAGGGGGGAGAGGGGGCCGAAGCCCCCTTGTAATAAAAGAGACTAGACCGCCTCTTCGCCGCTTTCGCCGGTTCGTACCCGGATCACCTTCTCCACGGCGGTGATAAAGATTTTGCCGTCACCGATCTTGCCGGTTTTGGCCGCGGCGGTGATGGTCTCGGCCACCTTGTCCGCCATCTCGTCGCTCACGACAATTTCGAGCTTGATTTTGGGCAGAAAGTCCACCACATACTCCGCACCGCGGTAGAGCTCAGTGTGGCCCTGCTGGCGGCCGTAGCCTTTAACTTCGCTCACGGTCATCCCGCTGATGCCCACTTCGCGAAGCGCCTCTTTGACCTCTTCGAGTTTAAACGGCTTGATGACCGCATCGATTTTTTTCATAGCGTCGTCTCCTTATTTCGCGTTCTTGATAAACTCAGGGTAGGCCTCAAGCCCGGTCTCATGCTGATCCAGACCCTCATGCTCCTCTTTTTCGGAGACGCGGATACCCATAGTCAGCTTGAGAATATACCATACAATCGCCGAACTGACAAAGACAAAGGCGCCAATCGCGACGATACCGATAAGCTGTGTGACCACTGAGACATCGGCGCAGAAGATACCCACGGCGAGCGTACCCCAGATACCGGCCACCAGGTGCACACTCAAAGCACCCACCGGGTCATCGATGCGCAGTTTATCAAAGAAGGTTACGGCCAGTACCACCAGCACGCCGCCAACAGCGCCTTCGATCATAGCGATCCAGACACCCAGATCCGGTCCGGCTGTCACAGAGACGAGGCCCGCCAGTGCGCCGTTGAGCACAAAGGTGAGATCGATCTTCTTATAAAGAATCTTGGTCAAAATCAGCGCTGCAACCGCACCGGCACTCGCCCCGATATGGGTGCTGCCCATAATCAGCGCCACCGCATCCACATCCTCTGCGGTGCCCATCGCCAGCTGACTGCCGCCGTTGAAGCCAAACCACCCCATCCAGAGGATAAAGGTACCCAAAGTGGCCAGCGGAAGGCTGCTACCCGGCAGAGCGCGCACTTTGCCATCGGGGCCATACTTACCCGCACGGGCACCCAGTAGCAGTACCGCTGCCAGAGCTGCCCAGCCGCCAACAGAGTGTACGATGGTCGAACCGGCAAAGTCACTAAAGCCCAGCTCATCGAGCCAGCCACCGCCCCAGGTCCAGGCACCCTGTACCGGATAGATAACCGCTGCAAGAATCGCGATAAAGATAAAGAACGGAACCAGCCTGATCCGCTCGGCCACTGTCCCGGAGATGATCGAAGCGGCTGTGGCCACAAACATCACCTGGAAGAAGAAGTCAGCACCCAGACCGAACTCATCGCCGCTTGCATAGTCGGCACCCATGCCGCCAAACATCAGACCGCTCATGCCGCCATACATCACATTGAACCCGATCAAAAAATAGACCACTGAGGTGATACTCAGGATACCCATGTTTTTGGTCAGAATCACCGTCGTGTTCTTGCTGCGGGTCATCCCCGCCTCCAGCATGGCAAAACCTGCCGCCATCCACATAACCAGTACGCCCCCGAAAATCAGCAGAAAGCTGTTGAGGATATACTGGACTTCGCCAAACGATTCCATCGTGTCTCCTTTAAGATGAAGTGCCACCATTATCGCAGAGAGTTGGCATGTTTGAGAGCGTATGGTTGATTAAATAATAGACAGTTCGCAGGAGAAGCAGTGCTGCTTGTCACCACAGGCGGCGCAGGCGGGCGCCACCGCGTCGATCGCATCAAAAAGAAACTTTTTCCAGCGCAGATGTTCGGGTTTGCGCGCTGCCAGGACAGGGTAGTGCTGCTGCATCATCCGGTTCATCTTGATGCGTGACTCGAGCCCCAGATCGCTATAGAGATGACCCATTTCAAAGGCGGCATCGACGATCGCTCGGCTTAGGTGTTCGCGGGCGTAGGGGGTGTGCGCATGGCGCAGTAGCAGCGTGTAGAGTTTTTGGCGTATCGGCTCCATCACCCCTCCCATTCTGATCAAACGATAGGGTATGTTGGCACACCGCCCAGGGCGGTATGGGTTAAATTTTAGGCAGATTGGCGCTATTCGTTTAGCAGCATCGCGATATTTTCTGGGCTGATAAGTCGCACCAGATTGGCCTGACCGGAGACACCGGCGGGGGAG
>PWVP01000252.1 GCA_003561815.1 Campylobacterota bacterium
CTGACCGCGGTCGGAGCGAGGCTTCGGTTTGAGCCCATCGAAGCCGTCCTCGCGGTAGAGCCGCTCCCAACGGGCCAGGGTGGATGGACTGATGGTAGTGCGAGAGGAGTTTGGAATATCGTAGTGTCGGCTGGCGACTTGCTCGCGCAGTCTCTGCTTCCCGCCGGGCAGATACTCGCCGCGCACGAAGGGCAGGATGAGCGTGTACCTGAACAGCGCGATCTCAGTGCGTCGGTCTTCGGCATCGGACATAGTTGGGCCTCCTTGACTCAAGTTGGCTCCAGTGTACCAGAAGCCGGAGGCTTACATAATGCGAAAGTATGTTGGTCAAAAAGCGTCACCGATGGGGGATCGAGAACGAAGCGGCGGACAAGTTGCTTGCAAGCTAGTGAAGGGGGTCTGATTGGGCTAGAAGGGCTCAGTCGGCGTGGTGGACAGGCATGGCGACCAGAAGAGACGGGGTGGAACCCCCTCACGTTGAAGCCAGTGAAGGACGAAGGAGAGCAGTTCATCGGTCTTGAAGTGGAGGCGAGGCAGCCGAGCCTTGGCCTGGGCGTAGAGGTGCTCGGCCAACTGCCAGAAGCGATGGGCACGTCCCAGACGGTACCGCCTGGTGGGGCTGGGCACCCGATCGAGATGCGTCGGCGCAGGTGTCTCCTGCAGTTCGACCAAGGGGTTGAGGGCCATCAGAGAACGACGGAGCAAGTCGAACAACAGCTCCCCCGCCCCGTAGGCGAAGGACACCATCCACTCACGGACGGTGGAGCGGACTGGGCCTTGCCCGATCAAGCGCTCCATCAAGCGACTGATACCCAGTCCAGCCAGGAGGTAGAGGGAGACGACGCGCTGCAGAAGCGAGATCACGTAATGCCGATAGGGATGCAGGAAGTCGGGGAGCAGGCTGTGGGTGCGCCCGCAGGCCTTGCAGCGGATGCGCTGGACGCAGATGTGATAAACTCAAGCCCCGTGCAGGCTTGCCGCTCGTAGGTGCCCCAGCGGGTCAGGGCGTCGGCGGCTCGACAGTCGGGATGAGGACAGCGGTCGGGAAGAGCAAAGAGGCCTCCCGCAAACGGCGTGGCTTCGGCGTAGTGCTTGGCAGAATGGGCGTAGTGTTGTACAATGACCATGTTGGGGCGCCTCCCCTCGTGGTCACTTCTGCCAGGATTGGGCCACTTCGGGAGGCGTTCTCCTTTTTGGCTTCTTTGTCCCCTAGTGCCATTGTCCTCCCGTTCGCCATTCTCGTCAACCTGACCGGCATCTCGCGCCGCCTATTCATCACTTCGTGGCGCCTCAACCACTGTGACCGCTCTTCATCCTGCTCTGCGGGCTCTCCATTCAATCAGTCCGTGATCGATCCTATTCTGGGAAAAGACTGTGGCCTATAACAGTAGAACCCACACTCGTCATTCGGGCAAAACTGACCGACTTCCGCCAGTTGGGGTCTCATACTCCCTCCATTACTCTATGCCATAAACAATGCAATTGGGGGAGACTACCTCGTTTTCAAACCTCTCGAATCGGGCTGCATACGGCAACGAGCGTATTGTTGTCGCGAGCCATGACAAGCCGAAGGCAGCAGCCATCAGCTTCGAGGACCTCCGGCAGCTGGAACGCCTGGAGGACGGCGTGCCCCCTATGAAGGCCGGCGCTGAACTCGAGGCTGATGAGGCGCTGGACTGGGAAGATCGAATTGTAGTTGATGAGGATGTCCTGGCAGGAAAGCGAACGGTGAAAGGCACGCGCCTGGCGGTGGAGTTTGTCATCGATATACTGGCCGGGGGCTGGACGGAGGCAGAGATAACGACGAACTACCCGAGCCTGGATCGGGAGGATATCCGTGCTTGCCTGGTCTATGCCAGCAGGATCTTGAAAGCCGAGCGTGTGTACCCTCTCTTCAACGTGCTCAGGCGGAGTCTCGCATCTTGGTCACCTTCGATAAGACCTTCGGTGAACTGGCCTTCCATCACCCCGGTGCATCACCAGGGCCAGGCACCCCCGAACGCGGGGGCCAACCTCACGCGTCTAGCCGTTCCGAGGGTTCACGAACAAGCGCGCCTGGAGCGCGCAGTGTCGCGCCTTCACCGGGAACGTGAGGTCACCAAAGTGAATCGCTTGTCATGCCAGGCTTCACTCCAGTGACTCTTCGATCACCCTGGCCCCAATCTGCCGGAGTGTCTCCTTGACCGTGTTCTCCAGCGTCGACTCCGAGATTCCCTCCCGGCTGTCGAACTCGATCTCCATCTGGAACGTCAGATCGCTTGTCGCTCGGCCGAGCGGGATAAACACCCCCCGGTTCACGTCCGCGATCCTCCCCACCGGCACGTCAGCCACCACCAGCCGCACCCGGTGATATCGCTTCTCGCGGGGCTCCTCCGGCTCTTCCGGCGTCTCCTCATCACCCGGCTCGGGCGGCGCACCGGGAGGGCCTTCGGGCGGCGCCCACCCGACCGCGACGACTCCCTCCTCCTCCATCGCCATCTGGGCCCGGATCTCCTCGCAGCGCTCCCGGGACAGCAGATGCACCCCCTCGTCGAAGGAGATCGTCAACAGCGAGATCGCCTCGTCGTACCGCAGCGTCTGCGGGTCGATCTCGCCTTCGCGCACTTCCACCAGGCCCAGGGCCCCCTCCTGCACACCCAGCTGGATCGCTCGAGCCACGACCTCCTCCGAGGCCGGCACCGGCAGCGCCGGATCCTTGTAGAACTGGTCGAGCAGCTTGGCCGCGGCGATCTGCCCGTTGGGAGCGATGAACTTGTTCACCAGCATACGATAGTGGAGCGTGGTCACGATGGCTCCCACGTCAGGCGACGTCAGCTCCCGCCAGTACCAGTTGCTCAGCGTCTCGGCGCCCGCCACCGGGTGCCCCAGGTCGATGTCCCGCTCGCCAAAGCGGAGCGTGTGATACATCCGGCGCA
>PWVP01000145.1 GCA_003561815.1 Campylobacterota bacterium
AGCCGTACTGACAACGCTGAGTCTTCAGACTCAGCAGGCCGCTGCAGTGGATCCCTATGTGGTCCACGGTAGCGCCGTAGAGAATCCTCAGACCAAAGAGGATGTCTGGGCCAATATGCGTGACATCGAGATGATTAGTCGCGACAATCCGCGCCCCACCAGCGCACAGCAATGAAGGAGTCCGTGATGAGAATCGAAGAGATTGTAATTTCTGCTCTTTTGGTCATCCTAGCGGCGATCACCTTCTGGTCTGTGACCGTCGGTGGCGCACTCTATGTTGGCTAACGCCTGAGCTTTCACGGGGCCTTCGGGCCCTGTGCTATTAACACACCCTTAACCATTTCTCGCTACAATCCCCGACAACTTACTATCTTTTAACAATATGGACCGAATATGACCCGAGCCGTAATCCTGATTCTACTCCTGATGGCGCCGTTTTTGCAGGCGCAGACGGCTGAGCCGAAACCGTTTATCCTCCATAACGAGGAGATCGTTCTCGAGAAGGCGGCTGAGAAGATGGAGGAGATGATGAGCGAGCTCTACGATAAGACCGGCATCGCCATCTACCTCTCCGCGATCGCCAGACTGCCCGAGGGGCACACCATCACCACCTACGAGCAGGAGCTTGCCCAGCAGCTTGATGGCTCGTTTGTGCTGATCGCCGTTAGCCGCACCGATCAGCAGATTGATCTCATCGCCTCAGAGGATCTTGTCGATCGCTTCGATAAAGATGAGCTTCTAAGGCGCTACATTATCCCGTTTTTTGTGGAGCAGCGGCGTGATGTCACCCCCCAGCAGCAGATGAGTGCCGGGTTGCTTAATGGCATTGCCCACATCACCGACCACTTCGCCGCTCAGGAGGATGTCATCCTCCTCTCCTCCATTGGTGCTGAGAGCGAGAACTTTATTAAAGGGTTGATGCTGGTCATCAAAATTATGCTGGGCCTGACGGTTCTGGCATTCTTTATCGCCTGGTACCGCTCACAATAACGAAGGAGAACCTATGAAACTGACTCGACACCACGGCTGGCCGCTAGGGATCCTGGGCGCACTGATCTTTATCGCCACGATGCTTCTGATTCTTCTCTACCTCTCGCGCACCAGCCACCCGGTGGAGCTGGATCGCATGTTTATGAGTGACTATCAGGAGGTCAATGTCGGCTACGATGAGTTTGTCGCCAAGCAAGAGGCGTTTGATGAGCGCTTTAAAGCAGAACTGATCACCCACCAGCACTCACCTGAGCCCATCATCGTCAACCATGTCCGCTGGGGGGAGCTGGAGTACGATCACGCCCTGAGTATCGGCACCAACCGCTTCTATGTCGAGCTGCGCGATCACGACGGCAACACCGTCACCGATGCCACCCTCCAGGCGCTGGTCTCCCGCTACGACACCGCCGCAGAGGATGTCTACCCCGATGTGCGCTTCGATGAGCGGGCGGGCCACTACCACTTCGGCCCCTTTGAAACCATCAGCGCTGGACGCTACAAGATCTTCGTTCGCATCGAAGCAGATGGCGAGGTGGGCCATTTGGAACAGAGTGTCTACGCCCGGTAGCACACCCCCCTCCACCCTTCGCGTCGTACCCACCGCCCGGGTGCGGCGCGAAAAGCTCGCCGCCTCGAGTGGGCTAAGCGATCCCATCTTAACGATGGCGGAGTTTGAGGCGCGGCTGGTGGTTCTGCCCAAACGCGCACTCATCGATGAGACCACCCGCCTGCTGCTGCTGCGTGAGGCCGCCAGCGATCCCATCTTTAAAGAGCTGGGCATCGCACCGGATTTTCTGGTCTTTTTGGAGCATGGGCCCTTTTTTCTGCGATTTTTTGAGGAGCTGGCCCTGGAGGGGGTTGAGCCACAGGCGCTTTTAGAGGGGGATAGCTACGCCGAGTATGGCGAGCACATCACCCTGCTGGCCACACTTAAAGAGCGCTATCTGGCACTCTTAGCGCGAGAGCAGCTAGCCGATCGGATTCTCCAAAGCAGCGACTACACCCTCAACAGCGCCTATCTGGAGGCCTTTGAGGCGGTTGAGATTGAGGTCGAGGGGTATCTCAGCCGCTTTGAGCGCACACTGCTAGAGCGGGTAGCCGCCCTCTGCCCTCTGACTCTCCGGCTTCATCTTACCCCCTTTGATCAGAAGATGGCCGAGGCGTTTGCCCCCTTTGGCCCCGCCACCGGGCATCTTAACACCCTCGATCTAAGCCGCAAAACGCCCCTGAAGCGCACACCGCTTGCTGTGCCCGAAGCGTTTCACCTCTATAGCCTTCCTAACCGCCTGGCCCAGTGCGGCGCGCTGCTTGATACCATCTACCGTCTGGTCGATGAAGGGGTGGCCCCCGAGCGCATCGCGGTGGTGCTGCCCGATGAGTCGCTCGCCCCCTTTCTGCACCGCTTCGATCGCCACCGGATCTTCAACTTCGCCATGGGTCTGCCGCTTAGCGAGGAGCCGCTCTATCTGACCCTTGAGGGGCTCTATGCGCACCTTTGCAGCCCCGGCGCCGAAACGCAGGCGCGCTTTGAGCGGCTGATGCAGCAGCACCCGGTACTGGGCGATATCTACCGCACCCTCGCCACCAGCCAGCCCCATAAAGCCGACTGGCTGCTCGAGCAGCTTCACACCCTCAGCGCGCTGGCGAGCAGCCCCCAGACCCACGAAGCGCTCACAGAGGCGCTCTATCAGATCAAGCCCCTCTTAGAGGCCGCCGATACCCTTGTGCCCCACCAGGCGCTCTATCTGCTCATTGGCGATCTCAAAACCCGCCGCATCGATGATGTCGGAGGCGGACCGGTGACGGTGCTGGGGGTGCTGGAGACCCGTGGTGTGGGGTTTGAGGCGGTTTTGGTGCCCGATTTTAACGAAGGGTTTGCCCCCAAAGAGAGCGTTAAAGATCTCTTCCTCAGCAGCGCTGTTCGCGCCCGTGCGGGTCTGCCCACCCGCGCCGATCGCGCCGATCTGCAGCGCTCACTCTACTGGCGGCTCTTTGGGCGCACACCGAGGCGCTACATCTTCTGCGTTCAGAGCGATCAGGCCCAGCCCAGCCGCTTTATTAAAGAGCTGGGCATCCGCCACGATGCCACGCCCTACCGCTTCGATCCGGCCTTGCTCTACCCCGCTAGAGGCGAGAGCCCGCCCGAAGAGGAGCCGATCGAGCTTAAGATCGATCTCACCCAACGCCCCCTTTATCCCCATCAGCTGAAAAGCTACCTCACCTGCCGGCGGCAGTACTACTACCGCTACCTGCGCAAACTCCGCAGCCCCGAGGCGCTCACACCCCCCTCCCCTGCGCGCACCTTTGGCGTCTGGATCCATGAGATTCTCAAGAGCCTTTATAGTCGCAGCCTTCCGCCTCGCAAGCTGCACGAGCGCCTCAGCCAGGCGCTTTTAAAGGCGAGCGGTGAGGATGCGCGCATGGCGATCGAGGCGCGCATCTGGATCAAAAAGCTAGAGGCGTTCTGCCGCCATGAGACCGAGCGGCTAGAGGCGGGGTGGCGCCCCTATCTGCTCGAAGAGGAACTGCACGGCGAGATAGAGGGGGTGCCCATCGCCGGACGGATCGATCGCATCGATCGGCGCGAAGAAGCGCTACTGGTGATAGACTATAAAACCGGCAAGCTCCCCACCCTTAGCGGCAATGAGAAACAGAGCGATTTTCAGCTGATTTTCTATGCGCTGCTGGGGGCGAATCAGCCCCACGCACAGCTGGAGGCGGCCTACTACGATCTGAGCGAAGGGGTGCTGGAGCCGCTTGAGGATCCCACCCGTCAGGAGGCGGCGCTGCGGGCGCAGCTGCAGCAGTTTAAGGCCCCTCTTCAGCGCTTTGATCGCTGCCAGAGCCGCACCCCGTGTCGCCACTGCGACTACGCCACCCTCTGCCAAAGGCGGGTGTAATGGCCCTCACCCCCTATCTCGCCTGCGAAGCGAGTGCCGGTAGCGGTAAAACCTGGCAGCTGAGCCTGCGCTATGTGGCGCTTCTCTTTGAGGGGCATGCGCCCGAGCGCATCTTGTGCCTGACCTTTACCAATAAGGCCGCCAAGGAGATGAGCGAGCGCATCGCGAAACTTCTAGAGAGCCTCGAGCGCCTGCCAAACGAGCTGGAGACACTCAGCAGCTGGCTGGAGCGATCACCAGCCTCGCTGATAGCGGATCTGCCCGCCGTGCGAAGCCGCTTTTTACGCGCGGCCACCCGCATCACCACGATCGACGCCTTTTTACACCAGATCCTGCGCAGCTTCAGTCTCCATCTGGGGCTCTCGCCACTCTTTGAGGTGGGCGCTCAGGGTGAGGGGGCGTTTTTTGCCCACTTTTACGATCGGCTGCTCGATGAGAAGGGGCGCGACGATCTGGTGGCGCTGGCGCTGGAGCAGCACCGAAGCGTCGAGTCGATCCTCGAGGAGCTGCAGACGCTCTATAAAAGCGAATCAGACCTGCTCGCCTTCGCCCCGCCCCCACCCGATCCAGAGGCGATCGCCCAGGCAGAGGCGGGGGTCCATGAGGCAGCCGCAGCCGTGCAGGCACTCATCCTCAATCACCCCGAAGCGAGCAACCGGGCCAAAACGCAGTTTGATAACGGCGATCCGAAGGTGCTGGCCCAAAAGAGCTGGCTCAATCGTGAAACACTGAACTACACCACCTTTAAAAAGTGCTACTCCCCGGAACTCGATCGGCGCTTTGAGGAGTTCAAAGCAGCGCTCAAACGGTGGTTTGATGCCCGCGAACAGGCGGCGCTCTGGCGGCTTTCGCGTCTGCAGCGCGCCTACAGCGAGGCGGCGATCCAGAGCAGTCAGCAGGCACGGCGGCTCAGCTTCGATGATGTGACCCACCTGGTCTATGAGCTCCTAAGCAAAAACCGCAGCGCGATCGATGGCGCCTTTTTCTACTTCCGTCTTGATGGGGCGATCGAGCATCTGCTTATCGATGAGTTTCAGGACACCTCGACGGTGCAGTTTGAGATTTTGCGCCCCATTATCGAGGAGTTTACCGCCGGTGGCGGCACCGGTGCGCAGCTTAAGAGCTTCTTTTATGTGGGGGATGTCAAGCAGTCCATCTATCGCTTTCGCGGCGGCAATCCCCACCTCTTCTCGGCGGTGCAGCAGCTCTATGGACAGATCAAAAGCCAGAGCCTGACGCACAACTACCGAAGCCGCCCGGAGCTGGTCTGCTTCGTCAACGACCACTTCGCGCCACTTATTCGATCCTTTCTGCCCCAAAAGCCCCACCGTAAAGCGGGCGGATTTGTGCAGGTGCGCCACGGCGAGGAGCCGATCGAGGGGGTGATTGCCCATGTGGATGCGCTACTAAAGGCGAAGATCGCGCCTGAACGCATCGCCGTGCTCGCCTTTAGCAACAAAGATGGTCAAGCGGTAGCCGAGGCGCTCAGCGACGCCTTTTTAGACCTCAAAGTCGCAACCGAGACGACGCAGCTGCTCATCCACCAGCCGCCGATCGAGGCGCTGATCGAGGCGTGTAAGTGGCTCTATTTCGACGACAAACTCGCGCTGGCCAACTTCAACCGGCTGCGCGGCGCCGATCCTTTCGAGACGCTGGATCGCACCCCCTTTGAGCCGCTGCTTCACGGCGTGCCGCTTGATCTCTGCCACGGTCTGATTGAGCAGTTTCAGCTCGGAAGCGATGGGGATCTGCTCCGGTTTTTAGAGTGGGTGGGGACGCTGCCGAGCATCGAGGCGCTGCTTTTTAACTACAGCCAACTCGATGCGACCGCCAGCAGCAGCATCGGTCAGGGGCTGAGCGTTTTGACGATCCATAAATCCAAAGGGCTGGAGTTTGACCACCTGATCGTGCTCGATCGCCTCTCTAGCAAGCGGGGCGAGAGCAGCCGTCTGATTCTAAACCATGAGGGGGTGGCGCTTAAGAGCATCCACTACCGCTTAGGCGGACGCGAGCATGTGGACCCCGCCTACCATCAGATCCTAAGCGCGCAGCGCGAAGAGGCCGATCGTGACACCCTCAATGTGCTCTATGTGGCCCTCACCCGCGCGCGCGAATCGCTCTTTATCGCCGCCAAGCCCAAAAGCTCCGCCTTTAGCCCCTTAAAGCTCCCCGAGGCGGTCGCCATCGGCACTTTCCCCGCCCAGAGCGGCGAGCAGACCCCCGTGCCCGAAAGCGCGCCCGAGCCGATCACCCCCCGGCCGCTGGGGCGCCAGGAGAGTGCGCGAACGGATACCGAGGAGGAGAGCAGCAACCTGCCGGCCAAACTCTTCGGGCTGGCGCTGCACCACACCCTGGAGGTGATGGGCCGCTTCGATCGTCCCTGTGCCGATCTGGCGCTTGACTCCATGCGAAACCACTACGGACGGCTGGTGGCCCCTGAGCAGATCGCTGGGCGGATCGAGGCGCTCTTGGAGGATGGGCGGCTAGAGCAGCTGCTGGCCAACCGGCGCGCCTACCGTGAGGTGCCGCTGGTGGTATCCGGGGAGGTGATGCGTCTGGATCTGCTGCTGCACGACGGGCACTCGTGGGTCGTGGTGGACTATAAAAGTGGCCGCCACAACCCGGCCCACACCGCCCAGGTGGCGCGCTACATCCAGGGGCTCCAACAGGCCGGGCTCTGGCCTGCGCGGGGGATCATCCTCTATCTGGGGGAGAAAATCGAGCTAAAAGAGGTGACGGTTTAGATGGCAAACGAGAGTGTACGCTACCGGTGTGATCACTGTGGGCTGGAGTTTGGGGCGGATCGCTTCATTATCGAATCGATCGATAACGAGGAGCACCGCTTCTGCTGCCGGGGGTGTCAGGGGGTGTTTCATCTGCTCAAAGAGGCCAACCTCGATCGCTTCTATCAGATCAAAGGCCAGACCCCCCTAACACCGCCTCCAGAAAAGACCCGGGCCGATCTGGCCCGCTTCGATAGCGAGGGGTTCACCCGCCGCTTCGTACGGGAAAAGGAGGGGGTTCACGAGGTGAGTCTGGTGCTGGAAAATATCCACTGCGCCGCGTGTGTCTGGCTCAATGAGAAGGTGCTCGAGCGCCTTGATGGGGTGCTGGAGAGCCACATCAACTTCACCACCCACAAGGCCAAAATCCGCTTTGATCCGAAGAAGGTGAAGCTTAGCCAGATTGTCCAAACCATCCGCTCTATCGGCTACGATGCCGCCGCCTACGATCCGGCGGTGGCCGAGGAGCGGGCCGATGCGGCCAGACGGGAGTACTACACGCGGCTGGTGATTGCGGTGTTTGCCACCATGAATGTGATGTGGCTCTCCATCTCGCGCTATCTGGGGTACTTTATGGATATGGACCCCGATCTGCGAACGGTGATCCATATTGCGGAGTTTGGCCTGGCGACGGTGACGCTCTTTTATAGTGGGTGGGTCTTTTTCCGCGGGGCGTACTATGGGCTCAAAAACCGCTTCGTGACGATGGATCTGCTGGTCGCCAGCGGGGCGACGATGACCTGGGCCTACTCCATCTACGCCGCCTTCTGGCTCCATATCGACGCCTACTTCGACTCGGTGGTGATGATTATCACCTTCGTACTGATCGGCAAGTTTCTGGAGGTGCGGGCCAAAAAGAGTGCCGTCGATACCCTCGATACGCTGATCGCCACCGCGCCGACTGAGGTGATCCGGCTAGAGGGCGATGAGCCCGTGGCGGTGGCGCCAGAGCGGATCGAGGTGGGCGATCGGCTACTGATTGCGGCCGGGGAGCGGATCGTCTTTGACGGGGAGATTCTCTCGGGCGAAGCGGCGCTGGATACCGCCAGCCTCACGGGCGAGAGTGTGCCGCGCCATGTGCGTCCGGGCGATAAGGTGCTCGGCGGGGTGGTCAATATCGACGGGGTGCTCCAGATGCGCGTCGAGCGCGACTATGAGAGCTCGACCTTTAAGAGCATCATCACGCTCTTAGAGGAGTCGATGGCCAGACGGCCGCGCATCGAGCAGCTGGCCAACCGCCTCTCGCGCTACTTCTCCTCCACGGTGCTCACCCTGGCGGCGCTGACCTTTGCTTTCTGGATGATCGGAGTCGAGGCGGGGTTTGATCGATCGCTGATGGTGGCGGTGAGTGTGATTATCATCGCCTGCCCCTGCGCGCTGGCACTCGCCACGCCGATCGCGACGGTGGTGGGCGTGGGTGCCGGCGCGCGGCGGGGCATCCTCTATAAGGCGACGGCCCATATCGAGAGTATGGCCCAGGCCAAATGGCTGCTGATCGATAAGACCGGCACACTCACCACGGGCAGACCCACCGTAAGCCACGCCGATCTCCAGCCGGGGTTTGAGCCTGCACGGCTTCTGGGGCTGCTGCACGGCAGCGATCACCCCATCGCTCGCGGTGTGGCCGAGCATCTTGCCGCCCAGGGGCACCGAAGCGTCGATCTCGGCTCGGCACGCACCCTGGCTGGACTGGGGCTGCGGCTGGTGTGCCAGGAGGGGACTTTACTGGGTGGAAACGCCGCGCTGATGGCCGAAAACCAGATCGCCGTTCCTCCGGAAAAGGGCCACGGCAGCCGGTTCTACTACGCCGAAAACGGTGTGCTGCTCGCCTGCTTTAGCCTCAACGATCGGCTGCGCGAAGGGGCCAGCGAGGCGATTGCGGCGATTAAAGAGCGGGGCATTACGCCGGTTATGCTCACGGGTGATAACGAGAGCGAAGCGGAGGCGATCGCCCAGGCGGTGGGGATCCAGACCGTCCACGCCAACCTGCTGCCGCAACAAAAAGCGGAGATCGTCACCCGCTATCGCAACCGAAAAGAGGGTAAAGTGGTCATGGCGGGCGATGGCATCAATGACGCGGTGGCGCTGGCACGGGCCGATATCGCTATCGCGATGCACAGCGGGGCGGATGTGGCGATCGATGTGAGCGATGTGGTGCTGCTGCGCGATCGCCCCGCCGACCTGCTGGCTGCCTTCGAGCTGAGCCGACGCACCTACGGCTTCGTCAAACAGAACATCGGCATCTCGCTGGTCTACAACGCCCTGACCATCCCGGTGGCGATGATGGGCTACATCATCCCGCTCATCGCCGCCCTCTCGATGTCGCTGAGCTCACTGATCGTCGTGGGCAACTCGTTTCGGATCCGGAAGTTTTAGCGCCGAAGCACCAGATCGCTTAGCGGCTTGCGCGGGGTGAACTCTGCCGGTTCGGGTTCGCGGCCAAAGGCAATGATGGCGACCGGATCGAGATCGCCGAGTGCGAGGCTCTCCCGCGCGGCCTCGGCATCAAAACCGGCCATGGCGTGCAGGAAGATCCCCCGGCGGTGCGCCTCAAGCGTCATGTAGCCCCACGCCGCGCCGCAGTCGAAACGGCTGTAGGCGTTGGGCTGATCGTTTCGCGAGAAACGGGGTGTGGCGCAGAGCAGCACGAAGGTTTCCAGCGGCGCACACCAGGCGGCGTTGGCTTCGGCTAGAAGTGGCAGGATGCGTTCATGCGGGGCCAGCACGAAGCGCCACGGCTGGTCGTTGAAACACGATGGCGCGGTGGAGGCGGCCTCTAAGATCGCTTCTAGATCCAGCGGCTCAATCGCACTCTGGCCAAAGGCACGGGGCGAAAAGCGCTCTGTGAAAAAAGGGTCGATGGGGTGTTTACTCTGACGCATGGTGGGCCTTTTATCTAGATGACCTATTTTCTCTCAAAAGGGCTTAGGAGGGCAACGGCAGCCGCTGGCGCACCGCCGCGAGATACCCGCCAAGCGCAAAGGCCGCGATACCGAGGGTGTCCACCAAAAGAAGATCGTGCTGTCTACAGTGTGTCTAGCTTGGTATATGGGTCGGTCGCGTCTGCAGCGAGAGCCCCAGTGCCGCGACAATCTTCATAACCGTATCCATGCGGGGCTTGGCCCCTTCTCGCAGGGATTTGTAGATGCTCTCGCGCCCCAGACCGGAGTCTTTGGCGATCTGGGCGATCCCGCGCGCTTTAGCGATATGGCCCAGCGCACGGATAAACTCTTCGCTATCGCCGTCGGCTAGCACTTGATTGAGATACTCCGCCTGCATCGCTTCATCTTCAAGCTCCAGGCTCATATCGAAGGGGATGAGTTTCATTCTAGCTCCTTGGCCATCTCTTTGGCCTTTTTGATATCTTTTTCCTGAGTGCTTTTGTCGCCACCGGCCAACAAAATCACAATCTCGCCGTTTCGGATGGTGTAGTAGAGCCGGTAGCCCGGCCCTAAAAATATCCGCATTTCGCTCACACCTTCGCCTACGCTCGCATGATCTCCGAAATTGCCCTGCTCAGCCCGCTCGATTCATCGCACAACTGCTGCACGAACCTTGATGTCTTTCAGGCTGGCCTGCCACTTGGCAAACAGTACAGATTTGTAAACTTTAAACATGACGGCATTGTATCCAAAAGAATACAAAAAGGAAGGTGGGCCTTAGGCGCGCGCCTTTTATGCTAGAATCAGTCCATGTTGATTTATGCAGAACTCTCGCTTATCGGTGCTTTGGTGTTAGCGGGGTTTTACTGGTATGTCTTCCGGACGATGGGGGATCTGAGGCGGTAGGGTGCCTAGGCGGCGCACCTCTTCGAAGAAAAGCGTGATCGCCTGCGAAGGCGTCAGGCCCAGCCCCCTAAAAACGCTTTCTGCTGCCCGCTTTGTCTCGGGGTCGATCGGGGTTTTTATCTCTGTTTCCATGTGAACTCCTTCCCGTGTTTTGATTTTACAATAACCCCGCGCTTGAATCACCAGCAGGTGCGGTTCAGTACATGGGCGAACGCGCCGCCGGTAATCGAATGTCCATTGACCCGCCCCCCAAACCCCGCTTTATCCGATCGGACAACGGACCGGAGTTTACCTCCAAGGAAGTGATTAAGTGGCTGACCCATCACCGGATCGGTCCGGCCTTTATCAAACCGGGCAGTCCTTGGCAAAACGGCCTTGTGGAGAGTTTCAACAGGAAGTTTAGAGATGAGTGCCTCAGTCGGGAGTGGTTTTTAAACCGTAAAGACGCCCAGAGGATTATTATCGAGCGGTGGCGAAAGTTTTACGACCACGACAGGCCCCACAGCTCGCGATCAAGCCCCACTCATTCTGTAAATTACTCCCCACTACCCCCGGAAATCAACCAGTCTAAATTATAGCCCTTCCATATTGAGGTACACTTTACCCGTCATCCACTCTTCGGATATCTCCATAATCACCGCCGTCACCAACCGTTCGCAGGAAGCCTCATTGGGAAAGAGCGTCGCCAC
>PWVP01000034.1 GCA_003561815.1 Campylobacterota bacterium
CACCCCTTTGGTGGTGGCACGATAGCGCCAGATGCCCCCCTCTTTTTCGATCGCGACACTCTTCTCATCGATACCGAATTCGGGGTAGTGATTCATGGTCGGCTCGCCCACCTCAATCACGCGTCCGCCATAATCACGCCCCCGCTGGCCTGTTTGGGGCGGATGGTAGACCGCAAGCAGATCCCCAGGCTCGGCGGTGGCGGCAAAGCCGCGATCGGCATAGTCCACCCGTCCCCCCTCTCGCTCTCTAAAGCGGCGCTGCCCGAAACAGAACTCCAAGCGATCATCTTGTGGCAACACAGGGGCGATCCACCATGCCAACACGACGCTCTGCGGCACAGAGAGCACGCCACCGCTTTGGAGCAGAAGCCGTATCAGTTTGCCCAGATCCGCTCTCATCGGCTGATCGCGCAGACCGATAAGCATCCCGTTTTTTAGTTTTAGCCGGGTGAGGTGCTCGTGCAAGCGCTTCTCCAGGGTGGCCGCATGCTCAAAATCAAAGCGGCTGCCGGGCAATAAGATCGCTCGCGCCTCACTTCGCGCGCTATTGGCCTGAAGTTTGATGAGCGGCTTAAATCCTGGCTCGCTGCGGGCCGGCCGAAAACGGACATGGTACACCTGCCGGATTAGAAGCTTAGGATCTTGCAGCCAGGCATCATCCTGAGTCCGCTCGGCCCACTCACCGCTTAAAGGGATAAACTCCCGATGATCAGGCGGCTTGATCCAGCTGGTAGCGCTCAGCAGGTCGAGATCGATGGTGCGCCGATGCACTCCGGCTTTGGCAGCCAGCTTCTCTAAAGAGCGCTGCACACTCTCGGTCTTGATCTCGATAACCTTATCAAATGCTGCGAGCTTGTCCGGTGCGCTCATGCCTCAGCCTTGGGTAGAGCGATCAGAAGACAGGCCCCCTCGTGCGTATTGGAGGCCTGGATGGTGCCCTTAAAGCTCTCCTCGATAATTGTCCTGGCCAGCATCAGCCCCATGCCGCTGCCGTCGGGTTTCGTGGTGCAAAGGCGCTCAAACAGCTTATCGGGCAGCAGATCGCCTGGGATGCCGCCACCGTTATCACACAACCGCAGCTTTAGCAGACAAGGGCCCTCTGGATGGAGCGTGATGGTGATTTTGCCCCCCTCAGGGCGGTTCTGCACAATCGCCTCTTTGGCGTTGGTGAGGATGCTCAAGACAGCTTGCTTAAACTCCCCGATACGCCCCTGAATCAAAAGCGCGTCATCCCCCTGAAGCTCAAGAGCGATCGGATGCACTTTGAGCGGGTTGTCAAGAATCTGCAGCACCTCCCTGATGGCCGCTAGCGGACTAAAGCGCTCACCCTCTTTGCCGGGCCGATAAAAATCGATAAAGTCATTGGCTGTCTGACTCATAAACTGCACCTGCTCATCGATACGCTCTAAAGAGGCGCGAAACTGTTCGATATCGAACACCTCAAGCTCTAGCATATCGATCAGATTGTTGGCCCCCAGACCGATGGCGGTGAGTGGCTGCTTCCACTGGTGGGCGATGGCGCCGAGCATATCCCCTAGCTGGGCGAGCTTGGACTGCTGAAGCAGAAGGGTCTGCTGCTGCGCTTCGCGCGCTTGAAGCGCCTTTAGGGGCGAAACATCCGAAACGGTGGTGATCTTATAGGGGCCGCCGGGCAGATCGGTCAGCCTTGCGGCGGTGGCGTAGATGGTGATCGGGGTGCCATCTTTACGCACCACCTGCCACTCGGTCTCGATCTCAGCCTCTCCCGCCAGAAAATCATCGTGGAGTTTTTTGAGTGCTTCGCGATGCTCAGGGGGCACCACCTTGGTAAACGGGCTGCCGATAAGCTCATGGGGGGTGTAGCCGTAGATGTCACAGTAGGCCTGATTGACCCGCACATAGCGGTGCTGTGCATCGGTGACACAGATACCCACCTCGGTAGCTGCAAAGATCAGCTCGCCAATCCCCTCTAGCGAGAGTGTGCCATCCGCGGGAGGCAAGAGATCTGAGACGACCGGATCGATGCTACGATCCCCGGTTGGCAAAGAGATGACAATCTTGCTGCCCGAGGGGGTGGGCTCTGAGTGGATCTGTCCGCCCATTCGCTCCTCAATCAGCAGCTTGGAGATATAGAGCCCCAGCCCCACGCCGGTGATAATCCCCTGCCCCTGACCCCGCTCTTTCGTGGTAAAGAAGGGCTCAAAGATCCGATCGTGTGTCGCTGGATCAATCCCGATGCCGTTGTCGATCACCTCGATGCGCTCACACTCCTGATCGTGGATGAGATTGATATGCACCCTGCCGCGATAATCCGCAGACGACGCGCTCTGTTTTTGCAAAATCGCATCCCGGGCGTTGTTGAGGATATTGAAGATGGCCTGCCTAAAGTCTGAGGAGATCAGGTGCACAGGGTGGGTCTCATCGGGGTGGCAGCGCGCCTGCTCCAGCGGCTGCGGATCGCGACCAAAGAGCGTCACGCTTGCTTCGATGTCTCTCTCGACGAAACCGGCCCGAAGCAGCCGGTAGATCACCTGAATCTCCTCAAGCACGCAGCACCCCCTTTTCTGCGCACTGCCGGAGACCAGACCTTTGAGGTAGTCGATGGTTTTAGACATCCCCTGGATGTGCTCCATGCTGGTCGCAATGACCGTCTCAATCCGATCGCCATCGAGCTCACCGCTCTCATAGTCGTCCCTAAGCGACTGGATAGTCATGCCGATGGCGGTAAGCGGCTGACGCCAGTGGTGGGCCACCGCGCCGATCATCTCCCCCATCGTTGCCACCCGGGATTGATTCAGGAGCGCCTGCTCGCTTTTGCGCCGCTTGGTCACCTCGGTGGCAACGCGAATCTCCAGCTCCCGGTTGACCTGCGCAAGCGCTTTGCGGGTTCTGTGCAGTTCGCTGATATCCTGAACGGTGGTGATTTTA
>PWVP01000153.1 GCA_003561815.1 Campylobacterota bacterium
CCTGAGTTGCTGCTCGCTCTGTTCGCGCTCGGTCACATCGTGGGCGATAGCCACAAACTCCAGCGGCCCCTCCATGTTCTCTTTGCGCACCATGGTGAGCTCAAAGTGGCGCCGACCTTCGGGCAGATCCAGGCTATAGCGGTGGCCCGATGAGATCCCCTCTGTTTTAGCCTCGGCGATGGCCCGGTGGGCCAGTCTGGCTATATCAGGGGGGAGTACCGCTTCGACCGGTTGGCCGATAAACTCTTTGGGCGAGCGATAAAGGGTGCTGGCCTGACCGCCGCTGTAGCGGACAAATCGCCCGCTCTCATCCAGTTCCAAAATCAGATCGGGAATCGCCGCGAGTGTCGCCTCCAGACGGCTGCCTAGATCTCTAATCTCTGCTTCGGCCTTTTTGCGTTCGGTGATTTCGCTCAGGTGACCATACCAGTAGGTCGCCCCTGATTCGTCACGGTGGGGGGTGGAGTTCCCCTCGATCCAGATAAGCCCCTTTTGGGGGTGATTGACCCGGTACTCGCAGTGCCACGGGGTGAGATCGCGGGCCGATTGGGCGATAGAGTCGGCCACCCGATCGAGATCCGCCGGCTCAATCACCCTGAAGGCTGCTGTCGCATCCTCCCTGAGTGCCTGTGGTGGGCAGCCATAGATCTCCTCTGAGCCGCGGCTAGCGTAGGGAAAGGATCCGTTACCATCGGCATCCTGCCGGAACTGATAGATAAAGCCCGGCAGGTTCCAGGCGAGCTTATCAAACTCTTTGCGCAGTTGTGACTCTCTGGCCAGAAGCTGCTCATTGGCTTCGCGCCCCTCTTCGGCCTCCATCCGCCGGGCCAGTTCGGCCTCTACCCGGCTTTCTAGCTGCGCTTCGTAGGTTTTCTGATCGGTAATATCCCGGGCGATTCCTACTAAAGTCGTAATCTTTCCACCAGAGGCTCTAAGCGGAGTAAGGAGCGTCATCCAGGTGCGCTCACCGGCGGGCAAACTCAGCCTCTCTTCGTAGGCGATCGGCCCCTGCTCTTGCAGGCACTGATCGTAACGATCGATCACATGGGCGGCCATGTCGTCGGGTAGCAGCTCCTGGGGGGTTTTGCCGTTGATCGCCTCAGGCGCAATACCGGTCTGCTCCTGATGGGCACGGTTGGTCTGGATAAAGCGGTACTGTCCGGGTGCCTCAACCCGCACGATAAAGATCGCATCGGAGACATGCTGGTAGAGGCTCTGGTAGAGGGCGCTCTGTTCGCTCCGGTCCTGCTCGCTTTTTAGGAGCCGGTAAAAAAGCAGCGCCAAAGCAGCAATCACGAGCAAAACAAGCAGCGCGGAGATCAGCGCCTTTTGTCGCCACGCGGCCAGATAGTACGCTTCACTCAGCGCCACCTGCACATAGAAGGGGTGGTCCTCTAGCACCTGAAAGCTCCCCAGCCGCTTCTGGCCATCGGTGGTGGCGATATAGCTCAAAACGCCTGACGCCTCACCCGATTCAATCTGCACTCGGATAGGGTTCTCAGGCGGCAGTGGCTGGCCAAAGTCACGCCGCTGATAGGTAGGTACGCGTGCGATCAGCTTAAACGCCTCACTATCTCTCATCAAAACCACCCCGCCAGGGCCGGTCTGGATATTGAAGTGACGGGTGAGCGGCTCGATGGGGATGACCGCGTTGATGGTGCCGATCAGCTGACCATCGGCATCCCGAAGGGCCCTTAGCCGAACAATGGAGTCCTCATCTGTCGATCGGGTGGCAATCAGACTGGAGAATGTAAACCGCTCATCCGGGTTGTTTAGCAGATGCTGAAAGTGGGGGCGATCGGCGATCGAAAAAGGCTTGATAGGCTCTGATCCATACCGAAGCAGCCCCTCTTGATCGAAGACAAAGAGGGCCGAAACCGCCTGGCTCTGTTGTGCCAGACTGGCAAGCTGCTCGGCTACCAGACTCCCCTTGGTACCATTGAGATCAGAGCGCAAAAGTGTCGTGTCGATATGGGTCAAAGTGCCATCGATGTGCTCAAGCTCGGCGTTGAGGCGCGAGGCGATCACCTGTGTAAGATTGTGGGTGTGGATGCGGGCCTGCTGGGTCTCCTCCTGATAATCCCACCACAAAAAGAGCACCAATAGCGCCACTAAGATGGCTGCCACTGCCCCAAAAAGCGGTACGCCATACCCCTTCTCTCTCACCCGCATTCTCCTATCCGTTTAAACACTTCCTCTATTTTGATTATAATCCACTTTCGCAGCTCTTTGGGGAGACGACCACCCGGTTTCGTCCACCCTCTTTGGCGCTGTAGAGCGCCTCGTCCGCTTCGCGGTAGAGATCATCGAGTGTGTGTTCCGGCTGCACAAAGGCCAGACCAAAGGAGGCGGTGACCACCTCTGCGGCACTGTTATGGGTGTGGGCGATCTCTAGATCCATCACCGCCTGACGAAACCGTTCAGCGAAGCTCTCTGCGGCTGCACGATCATCAAAGAGTCCTAAAAAGCCAAACTCCTCGCCCCCGAGTCGAAACGGCAGGTTGTGGCCCTGACTCCACGCCTGCATCAGCTTTCCTATCTCGATCAAGACCCGATCCCCCGCCTGATGGCCGTAGTGGTCGTTGTACTGTTTGAACTTATCCACATCAAAGAGCAGCAGCGCGCAGACCCGTTTACCGGCATCGGCCAGTAGTGCGCTGTAGCTGGCGACAAAGTGGCGACGGTTATACAGTCCGGTCATCGGATCGGTGATGGAGAGCTGCTCGATCTGTTTTTTATCGGTCACATCCTGACGGATCGCCACATAGCCGGTGATTTCGCCCCGGCGATCAAAAAGCGGATCGATATGGACCTGCACCCAGTAAAAACCCCCATCCTTTTTGCGGTTTTTGATCTCCCCTTCCCAGCTTTGACCCGCTTTGAGTGTCTGCCACATCTGCTGATAGA
>PWVP01000211.1 GCA_003561815.1 Campylobacterota bacterium
CGGCGGCTCCTCGATCGCCTCTGGTGCTGGACAGGATGCCACCTCCAGCACCAGTGGTGCCCATATTACGACCGAGGAGAACTTTGACTTCTGGGGGACGCTTCAAGATGAGATCGCACAGGTGCTCTTCCGCCCTGAAGATGGGCTCACCTCCGGCCAGCAGGATACGATCGTGGTCAACCCCCGAAGCGGCCTGGTCACTGTTTCGGGCACCTATCGCCAGCTTAAAAGGGTGGAGCGCTACATCGAGCAGACCCTCGAGTCGCTCAAGCGCCAAGTGCTGATCGATGTGCAGATTATCGCTGTGGATCTCGACGGCAGCCACGCCACAGGCATCGACTGGGCGAAGTTCCCGCTCTTTAGTGCCACCGGCTCCGGGCAGTACAACTACCAGAGCACCTCCACCTCCGGCAGCGCAGCGGCCGTGACCGGATCGACGACAACCAGCGATGCCACCTTTACCATGTCAACGGGGAATTTTGACTTTAACCTCCGCAGCTTTTTGAACTTCCTGCGCACCCACGGCGAGGCGCGCGCGCTTTCCAACCCCAAGGTGTTGGCAATGAACAACCAGCCCACCCTAATCAGTGTCGGGGAGAATATCAACTACCTGGTGCTCTCCAGTACGGTGCTTGATGGCGGTGGCGGTACGCAGAGCAGCGATCCGCACGATCTCTTTGTGGGGGTGCTTCTGGATATTACACCGCAGATTGATCAAAACGGCTTTATCACCCTGCGGATCAACCCCTCCATCAGTGAGCTTAAATATGCCGAGGATGCGCAGCGCCAGACCGAAGCGCGCCGTATCGCACCCGATACCATTACCCGCCGCATCTCCTCGGTGGTGCGGGTGCGCGATCAGGAGGTGGTGGTACTTGGTGGCTTGATTAGTAGCTATAGTCAGTATGAGGAGAGCCGCTTGCCGGTGCTAGGGGCGATCCCGTTTTTAGGCAACCTGTTTGGGGCGAAGCGATCGGTTAATCGAAGCCGCGAGATTGTCTTTGTGCTGACCCCCCACATTATCGACGCCTCCAACCCCGCCCGCGCCGATCAGTTTGGCTTCACCTCCGATGCCGCCGAGGCGGTACGCCTGCCCAGCCTAAAGAGTCTGCATGAGTAGCCCGCAGCGAGAGCTCTATGATCGTGCGCGCGATCTCTTTGTTGATGGCAATGAGAACGACTACTTTGTGCTGCTTAGCCGCACCCGGCTGGTCTATAGCCGGCTGGTCAACTCCCTGAAAAACCCCTTTAAGATCATCCTGCTCTATGGACGGCCCGGCACGGGCAAAAGCTACCTGCTGCACCGCTTCTGCCTGGAGTACCGCGATCGAAGTCATATGTTCTTTTATCCCAATCCCACCTTTGACTCGCAGGCGCGCTTAGAGGAGATCTATGCAGCGATCGCGGGCGTGCCCCCGAGTACTGGGGATCTGCACGGATTGATTGAGCAGTTTAAGGCGCTCACCCGTGATCCGATCTATATCCTGCTCGATGAGGCGCAGCTCTATAGCGATGAGACGCTAGAGTGGATCCGTATCCTCTCCAATGAGGGGGTCTTTAAGTTTATCATTGTGGTACACAAGGTGGATCAAGAGGATCTGCTCGCCAGGGAGCACTTCAAAACCCGCACCTTTGAAACAATTGAAGTTTCGCCGATAGATCTAAGCGAGGTTGCCCGCTATGTGGAGACAAAGTTGCTTCTAGGTGAGCTGCCGGAGCTTTATGAGCGGTTTACCGGCAGAGGGTTTGAGCGGATCTATCAGCTCACCAAGGGTAATCTGCGGGATATTAACCGTCTCATGCACCGTCTTTTCGATCTGCTCGGCGAGATGGCGGAGCAGAAGCCGCACAAACTGCCCAAAAAGGTCGGTGCGCGGCCGGTAGAGATGGCAGCACTCGATTTAGGAATTTTATAATGGATAGATTAGAACAGCTTGAGCGGGGGTGGCTTATCTATAAGCTGCGCTGGCTTTTAAAACACGCGGCTTTGATTCTTCTGGCGCTGATCGTAGGGGGCGCAGTGGTCTACTGGCTCTTTTCCGATGCGCCCTCTGCGGCTGCCCCTGAGCGTGTGGTCGAGCCGGTTGCCGAGCCTGCGCCTGTGAAGGCACCAGAGCCGAAGGTGGTGATTGAGGAGGTGCTGGTTGAGCCGGTCTATCTGGAGCCCAACTACGACTTTGAGCGGGAGCTGGCCGCAAGGCTGCGCAGCCAGAGTCGCGCCACGCCCCAGCCAGAGCCGACACGCACCGCCTCAAGGGCCACCTCAGACACCCCCTCTACGCGCACGCCGGTGGTGGTCTCTCAGGAGGTGTCGCTCGAGCCGCTAAAAGAGCAGTTTGCGCAGGCGCCCCGCTTTGAGCTGGCGCTGGAGATTGCCCAGGTCTATCTGCAGCGTGGCGACTATGCCGGGTCGCTACAGTGGGCATTAAAGGCCAACGAGATAGATAACGAAGATGAGAGAAGCTGGGCGATCTACGCCACAGCCAGCGCGCAGATGGGCTATCAGGAGCAGGCGACAAACTCCTTAAGAGCCTACCTGCGAACCCGCCACTCTGAGCGGCTGAGCAACCTACTTGCAAAGCTGGAGCAGTGATGAGACGGATAGCAGCCATCGGCGCAGTTTTGATAGCGGCCACCCTTTTGCAGGCGGCCACCCCTGAGCGGATTCTCTCGCTCTATCAGCAGGGGGACTATCGCAGTGCGTGCCTGGAGGGCGCACCGATCCTGCGCGATAACCGAACTGATGAGACGCTGATCAACGCTTTTGGGATCGCCTGCTTAAGAAGCGACTTTATCGACCTCTCTTCTAATGCGATTTTGCACCTTAGAAGCGAGCCCGGTTCACGGCAAAACGCCGCCTATATTCTGACGGTGGTGCTGCAAAAGAAGCTGCTCTATCAC
>PWVP01000146.1 GCA_003561815.1 Campylobacterota bacterium
AGATGATCTCTTGTGCGTCGTCCACGAGTTCATCAAGCCCGATGGCTCCCGATCCAGCCTGATCAGACTCCTGCGCCGATACGACCTGACGCCTCTCCGCCAGGGCACCCTCAAACCAATGGGATGCTGGAACGCTTCAATCGGCGAATCAAAAAGATCCTCAAGACAACACGGTTCAGGTCTGCCAAGGAACTGGAGGATGCCCTCAGTCACCATTGCGAAACCTACAACGCGCAACCATCCCAGTCGCCCACAACCCCCACGGTTGACCGCGTTCACGTCCGATTGGAGTGCAATGCGTTTTCGTCCGGGAACTCTGTCGACATATGGAAGGCAAGATACGCCTTCACCAACCGCGTGTCCATCTGCACGCTTGCTCGGTCCTAGTAGGTAGATGCGCCAGGAGCCTGGCTGATCTGTGCTCCACTCACCATCCTGTGCCGCTGCGGTTGCCCGCTCCAGCGTTGCGCATTCACCCCAAGGGCAATCCCAGACCTGCTAGCCCACGACAGACACGCTCGTAGCACCCCTCCCACTCGTCGGTGGGTTGCATAGTGTCCAGATTGTATGACTCTGCAAATGGCTTGCCCGGGGCGGGGTCATTGTGAGTGTCCTCATACTGACCTACACACGCCAGGACAAGTTCGTTGGCTTGTTCCCGAGTTAGCCCCAATGAAGCTCGGGAGACTTGGGCATTGAACCTGTTCTCCAATCCGCTGGTGTGATCCTCCTGCGAACCGCCCTTGGCACCCACGCCGCCTTGATGTAGCCCGGCCACCGTCGTGGCGATGGACGCGGCTGCCACTTCCCACAGCACTTCGTCGGTGCCCAGACCTGCCTGGGTATAGATGGCGTCAATGGAGAGTATTGGGGTGTTACGTGCCAAAGCCTGTCCCCCAACAGAGTAGATCCAAAGCCCCTCTCGGTCCGTATCGGTACTCTTCAACAGATGCATGTGCCCGTACACGTGATACGACGCACTGTAAAGCAGCACACCACACAGATGGGAAGCAACCGTGACAATGGCCGTTCCCTCCGCGCCTCCACCCAGCCCCCCGACCAAGGGAGTCATCAGGTCCACAACGTGCATTCCGGCTGACTGCAGGTAGGCAGCCCGAGAGAGCTGATCGTAGTTGGTCTTCAACTCGACCATCTGTGACACCAGCAGCCCGTCCGTGGGACGGAGTCCCCACTCCTTGTTGACTGCGGAGATCTTCCCTTGGCAAGTCAAAGGGGAGGCGACATCATTGAGATGCATCCCCGGCCGCCCCGCCTGCCTTGCCGCTTCCCGCAACAAGCAAGCATCTGCTTGAACCCTCAGTATTTCCAGAGGCGAACCCGGGATGATTCTCTCTCCTCGGTAGGTGGAAACGGATCCCGCGCCCAAGCAATCGATCAGGGGCTCTTGAGCACAGCTCGCCATGATCTGAGGGTAGTATCTCTCGCTGACGGGGGTTCCGGTCGGGCCGCTGTGGATAATGCACGGCTCGCAGCCTTCGACGCCTCGGTGCCGCATGACCACCGCATCCTTCCCGCAGCCGAGGGGGACCTCGGAGGGGGCGGCTGCCACCGCAGATCTGATCTCCTCTCTCGAAAACTGGATGATCCGCTGCGTGTCCATATTGTACACACCAAGGTCTGCGACCAATTGGAGACTGGCCCCGTAGAGACGGTCGGCCATATCGTCATCTGCCGGGACAACGCTATGCGGATCAAACTCCAGACCGTATTCCCTCACCAACTCAGGAACTGATTGGGCCACTTGCATATCGAAGTCCTTCTCCCTCAAGTAGGGACCCGCTTCTGATCGTTTCGTGATCTCAGTCAGTCTATCGCTTCGCATTCACCGTTCTCCTGTATCTGACCCTACGTAGTCAACCTACCTGCTCCTATACGGCATCAGATTCGTCTTCGTCACCGCTGCTACATTGGCATCCGCCAGTGAGCATCCGTTCCCCAGGTTACTGAGACTTCTGATTGAGACTTATGGGTAATCACCAGCTCCTGACATCTTGACTACGGCTATTCCGGTTCCCAGTGGGTGTTAGCTCGCGCTCAGTTGCCTATCACATACATACACTCCTTATGGCTGCGATGGACCAGCCGAAAGGTCACTCCAGGTGACGTTGAGTGATCCTGTCAAGCGTGAACGGCTCACTGTGCACCCCAGAGGCGCACCTGAGTCGTATGAGGTGTTATCAAAACTTGTGGATTGGCGAGATAAGAAAGGCGGCGTATCCTTGGGGTGAAATAGATACCCATAGAGGCGGTGGAGCCGCCGAAAGGATACGCCATGTTCAAGCTTACCACGGATGACATTGCAGGACAACCTCTCGCCTGGATCGTGTATCTCGGTGTGGTTGCCAAACGGGATGACTGGGTCAAGACCATCCATCGTGCCGACAGGTGTGACCTGACTCTCTTTCGCCTGGGATCGGACTTGCTTGAGCACTTCTTGAATCAATCCTTACCTATACCTGTGAGATTCGTGATGCCTCACCTAGCAGAAAGTGTCCGGTAGTGAAGGCGCTGAAGGTGAAGTGCAGCCAGGCCCAGGACGATCTGTATGGACACGTCCTGTTTCCCACCGAACGCTCCGCCGATGACCGGGTGAATGATGCGCACCTGGTCCGGTCCGAGCCCCAAAGCGTGTGCGACCTGTCTTTGCTCTTCATGGGCCCATTGGCCCCCGGCAACCACCGTAACCCGGTCTTCTTCGTCAATATCCGCAAGGCCGGCCTCAGGCTCCAAGTATGCGTGTTCGTGAGGTGGTGTCCTGTAGACACTTTCCACGATGACATCTGCTCTTTGAAAGCCCTGTTCGCTATCTCCCCGGGGAATCTCCACCCTGTCGATGGGGTTCGTGTCCTGGGTTGGGTGGATCCGCGGGCTGTCCCGC
>PWVP01000085.1 GCA_003561815.1 Campylobacterota bacterium
AAAATGGCCAACTCTGCGTCGAAAAACTGATCGATCTTAAAAGCGCAAGCCTTAAAGAGACCGGCCATGTGGAGACGGAGCTGGATCAGGAGGTGAATATCCTCATTCGCGCCCAGTGCGCCAGCGACGAGGTGGTTGGACCCGGCATGCGACTAAAGGCGAAACACCTGCTGATCGAAGGCAGCGTCGGTGCGGGGGCTTCCCTGGAGGCTGAGAGCATTGAGGTGCGTGGTATGGTCCACCAGAGCGCACGGATTATCGCCCGTGAGGCGACTATCGCAGTACACAAGGGGGAGCTGGAGGCCGACTATGTGCTGATCGAAAACCTGGAGGGGGGCAGTGTGCAGGCCAAGCGCCTAAAGGTCACGACCGCCCTGGGCGCACAGGCGGTCGCTGAGAGTATCGAGGTGGAGCTCCTTCGCCACAGAAACCAGCTAACGGCACTGAAAGGGATCACCCTTAGCTGCTGCCAGGGGGGTGAAAACCATCTGCTCATCAGCACCCCCCAAAGCCCCGCTGGCCGCATACGAAAAGCCCGGATTGAGACGCTCGAAGCTGAGCAGGAGACGCTTCAAAAGAGCTTGGCATCGCTACTCAAAAAACACCGCAACCTCTCCGATGCGGCCACTTTGGCCATGGAGGCGATCAAAAGCCGTCCATCGGGCGCACCCATCTCACAAATGCACCGCGACCTGATGGCGCGCTACCAGCAGAGTTCTAAAGCGATCAAAGAGGCCCAGATTACACTCAAAACTCTTGAGGAGCAGATCCAAACAGAGGTCACGCACCTAAACGCGCTCGATGAGATTAGTCAAGAGGCGAAGATTCTTAACACCAGCGGCTCCTGGTGTGGCGAGAATCGGCTGATGTGGCAGCTCGAGTGCGAAGGGGAGATATTTACCCATCGCGCCGACCCCTCCACAGGCGGTCCAAGGGGCTTTCGCCTCTGTCGGCACACCCAGCGTATCGAGCCGGTTGTCGCATGAGAAATACCCACAGTTTACACCGTGCTGTCTGGGGGGTCTCTCTTTGGCTGGGGCTGGCCGCCTGGCTACAGGCTGAAACCATCCAGGTGGGGGTGCTCGCTTTTCGTCCGGTGCCTGAGACACTGGAGCGCTGGCAGCCGACCATCGACCACCTGAATGCCACCCACCCCGATCGCCACTTTAACCTCAAAGCGCTCTCCTATGATGTGCTCAACCAGAAGGCAGGCCGGGGGGAGCTGGATTTTATCCTGACCAATCCCAGCCACTACATCCTGCTTATGCATCGCTATGGGGCCAACCGTGTTGCCACGATGCTCGCCACCCAGTCGGGGGTCAGCGTGGCAGGGTTTGGCGGTGTGGTGGCGGTGCGAAGCGATCGGGCCGATTTAGAAACTCTGGCCGATCTGCGGGGTGTGCGGGTGGCCGCTCCCAGCCCGGAGTCGCTGGGGGGCTATCAGCTCCAGGCGGTTTTGATGATGCAAAACGGCCTCAACCCCGATCGGGATCTGCGGATGCACTTTACAGATATGCCCCACGATCGGGCGATCGATGCGCTTATCGGTGGCGAGGTCGATGCAGCTTTTGTGCGCACCGGGGTGATGGAGGCTTTGGTGGAGGAGGGGCGGCTTGAGGAGAGTCGCCTGCGCATCCTCAACCCCCAAAAGCGTCAGGACTTTCCCTTTGGGCTCTCCACGCGACTCGTTCCTGAGTGGCCCTTTGCGGTACTGCCCCATGTGGATATGGCCATCGCTCAAGAGGTGGCCATCGGACTGCTGGGTGTTGCCCAGGAGAGTTCGGCGGCACAGGCGGGGGGCTATGTGGGCTGGACCATCCCTGGCGACTATGAGCCGATCCGTCAGATTCTAGAAAAGTTGCGGATGCCGCCCTATGATGAAGCGCAGCCCATTATCTGGCGCGATCTGGTCAGTCAGCACGGCAGCACGCTGGTGGCTGTCGGCCTGCTCTTTGCGTTAGTGGTGATTTTGCTGACCCTGACGCTACTGGCCCATCGACGGCTCAAAGCCAAAACCCACACGATCGAAGCGATTTCGGAGAGTATGGCCGAGGGGCTCTATGTGATTGATGCCAAGGGGGCGACCACCTTTATCAACTCTGCGGCCTTGAGGCTGCTAGGCTACACACAAAAAGAGATGATAGGCCGCGTAGCCCACGATCTCTTTCATCGCCACGACGGTAACGATCATTTACCTCTGCACCGGTGCCCCATCTTTGCCACTATCCAAACCGGGCAGACCTATCACGGTGTGGAGTGTTTTGAGCGCAAAGATGGCCGCCGCTTTGAGGCGCGGGTTACCAGCAGCCCCTTAAGGATCGATGGGCGCGTGGTGGGCAGTGTGGCGGTGTTTGAGGATGTGACTGAGGAGATGCGCATCAAGCGCCAAATCGAGTATTTCAATGAGGAGCTGCGAAAAGAGGTGGAGCAGGAGGTGGCGCTGCGACTCAAAAGCGAACAGGTCTACCGCACCATCTATGACCACTCTCCGGAGGGTATTTTGATTATCGATGCCCAGGGGCGGTTTCTGCGGGCAAACAAAGCTGCTGGAGAGATGCTCAAGCGACCGATCGAAGATCTCATCGGGAAGGACTTTCTGGCCATCTCCCCTGAGATTCAGCCTGAGACGGGGCTTTTTAGTCAGGTGGCCGGGTTTGCTATCTTCTCTAGAGCACTTAATGGCCGCATCGAGCAGTTTGAGTGGAGCTGCCTGGACTCAAGCGGCGAAGAGGTGCTTTTGCAGGTGCTCTTAGCCCCCTTTGAGGGGTCCAAAGAGGAGCTGCTGGTGATGTGGCGGGATATCACCGAGGCTAAAAAGCTCCAGGAGGAGAGAGAGCTTCAGCAGGCGGTTTTGATTCAGCAGTCCAAGCTGGCCGAGCTGGGCAGCATGATCGGTG
>PWVP01000182.1 GCA_003561815.1 Campylobacterota bacterium
CGGGTGGATGCGCCTGAAAACATCCCCTACCGTTCGGCCCAGACTCTTGAAGTTGCGCTTAAAGAGAGTCGGGGTGGCAACTACGAGCGGCTGGAGGTGGCCACCGGAGGCCAGGAGAGTCCGCTTCGGATTCGGGTGCAAGATGAGATCGATATCACCACCTTGCATCTGGATGCAGAGGATGTGAACGAGGGGGATGAGGGGATGCGGTTTGTGCTCACTTTGAGCCATCCGGCCCAGACACCGGCTACCATCCTGCTCGACGGGGGCGAAGAGATCGTGCTGCAGCCTGGAGAGGATCGCGCTGAGGTGCTCGTGGCGGTACGGCCCAATGATGTCTACCTCAGCGAGTCACAAATAGAGCGCCGGGTGGTCCGGATCGAAGGGGGCAACTATGAGCAGGTGGAGATCTCAAATGCACACGCCTCGGCCAAGGTGCGGGATGTGGTCGATACCGTTGAGCTGGTTTTGCGTGCCGATGAGAAGGTGGATGAGGGTACAGGGATCACCTATCGCCTAGAGGCGAAGCACCCCCCAAGGGGTGATCTTCGGGCGGTTTTGAGCAGCGGCCATGTGATGACGCTGCCCGATGGACACAAAAGCGCCCAACTGGTCGTAAACGCCCCGGCCAACACACCCTACAAGAGCGCCCACGATCAGCGGGTATGGATCCGATCGGTATCGGGTGGGGAGTATGAAGATCTCAAAGTGGTCAATGCCGATAGCCAGAGTGCGGCCCTCACCCGTATCGAGGATGTGATCGATACGGTGTGGGTGGAGCTTTTTGCGCGGGATACGCCCGAGGGGGCTGAGGGGATGCCCTTTATTGCCCGTCTGAGTGCTCCGGCCCAGACGCCGGTGACCCTGACGCTAGATGGGGGTGAGCAGATTACGATCGATTCAGGTGACACGGCGGGTAGCACACTGGTGGCGGTACGCGATAATGATGTCTATGTCCACCCCGAGCAGATCGAGCGCCGCGTGGTTGCAATCAAGGGGGGCAACTTTGAGTCTACGGATCTATCGGGCGCTTTTTCAAGTGCACTGGTCTATGACACCCTCGATCCGGTCACCCTCGCCCTGGAGGCTCCACAGACGGTTCAGGAGGGGGGAGTGATTCGTTATCGTGCCAGCCTGAGCCATCCGCCTAGATCGCCGCTCTTGGTAAGACTTGATAGCGGACATGAGATGAGGATCGAGCCGGGCCAAAAGAGCGCGGTTTTGGAGCTAAACGCTCCTGCGGATACGGTCTATGTTCAGGAGCGGGAAGTGACCACATTTGTGAAGCGGATCGAAGGGGGCGGGTTTGAGAACTTGCAGCTTACAAGCGCCTCTGCCCATACACCCCTACGCACGCAGGTGGTGGATGTGCCCACACCGGTTGAGCTGACCCTCAAAGCCCACGGTGCGTTAGAGGGGGAGAGCATGTGGCTTGAGGCGAGTTTGGACGCACCCGCCCTCACGCCAGCCACCGTCTATCTGGAGAACAATCGGACAATCCCCATCGCAGCAGGTTCGCGATCGGGGTCGATCCAAGTTGAGTTGCGACCTGATGATCCCTATCTGGCGGATGGGGTTGAGGTGTTTAGGGTGAGTGGTTTTGAGGGGGGCGGCTTTGAGGAGGTGCTCTTTGATGGGGTCTTTGCCAAAGCGGCGGTTGGCAGCACAATCACCAGAACCACGCTACACCTAAGCGGCCCCAAAGAGGTCGCCTCAGGTGGGGAGATCATCTACCGCATCACCCTAGGCGAACCCACGGTGATGGGCGCCACTGTGCTCTTGAGCAATCAAAAGCGCATAGCGGTTCGAAGCGGACAGCAGGAGGCTTCAATCAGCGTGCCGGTGCCCAAAGGTGCTAAACCCGGTGATGAGATTGTTGTGGCGATCGCAGAGGTGAGTGGCGGCGGCTATGAGCGTATCGTGCTTCAGGGGGGGCTGGCATCGGATCCGGTGGTGACGGTGGTAAAGTAGCTTCGTAAGAGTGGTGGTGCGCCCGGAGGGATTCGAACCCCCGGCCTGCGGTACCGGAAACCGCTGCTCTATCCAGCTGAGCTACGGACGCACTAATCAGGAGCCGCGATTATAGTGCGTCCTGGCTTAGGGGTAGGCAGAGGGTGAAGCAGGCACCACCGTTTTCGTTTTTGGCAGCGATCTTTCCGCCCATCGACTCCTCGATGATGGTTTTGGACAGATAGAGCCCGATGCCGGTGCCGTGCTCGCCTTTGGAGCTCTCATAGGGGCTAAAGAGGCGCGTCGTCATCTCGGGATCGATCCCGCCGCCATTATCCTGCACATGGATACAGAGCATCGTCTCACGCTCCTCAAACGAGAGGGTGATCCGCCCCTCTGTCGGGCGACTCTGCAAGATCGCATCGCGGGCGTTGTTGATCAGGTTGAGCAGCACCTGTTTAAACTCATTGGGGTAGCCCACCGCTACCGGAGCGCCCCCTTCGGGCTCCTGGATCTCCAGCACAATCTCATGCTTCTTAAGCTGCCGCCCAAAGAGGCGATCGATCTCGCGCACCTGCTGCAGCGCATCGAAGCTGACGCGGGATTTGGTGGGCCTGAGGAAGTTTCTAAAGTCGCCGATCGTCTGGCTCATGAAGTCGATCTGGTGGAGGCACTGATCGCCGGTGTTTTTCAGGTAGTCGCCATCGAGTTCGCCGTTTTTATGGGTGTCGATGAGATCCTGAATCAGGAGCGAGAGGATGGTCAGCGGCTGCTTCCACTGATGCGCGATCGCGGCGATCATCTCCCCCATCGCGGCCATTTTCGACTGCTGGATAAGAAGCTGCTCCTGGCTTCGGCGGCGGCCCACCTCCTCTTCGACCCGTTTTTGGAGCTGTTCGTTGAGCTGATCGCTCATCCTCTTGGCCTGCTCGAG
>PWVP01000213.1 GCA_003561815.1 Campylobacterota bacterium
CGAAGATGCGCTGATCGAGCTCTGCGGCCGCTAGCAGCAGGTAGATCCCCAGTAGCACGGGAAACAGATAAAAAAACTTGCGAAGCCGCTTCATGTCAGGAGTGTAGCACAGATAGCGTCTAAGGGGGCTAGAAAACGCCCCCCGATCGCCGATAGAGCCGCACGGCGTGGATAAGGTGATAAAAAAGTAACGCATAGGCCGCTGCCAGCAGCGCGCCGCCCGGTGGTGCCAGCATCGGCATAAAGAGCCCTGCGGCTAGAAGCACCAGCGCGGCGGTGTGCAGCCAGAGCTGGCCGTGCGCGGCGCGCCTGGGGATAAAGTCGTGCATCATCGGGGTGTCAGGGTGGGCGCCGCTGCTGAGGTGAAACCAGCTTAAAAAGGGGACGATTTTATAGATCATGCCATTTATCAGCCCCAGCGCGAAGCCGCCGATAAAGAGCAGTGCCGCCAGACTGGTGGCAAGGGGGTGATCGAGCACAATCAGCGGTAGCGCTAAAAGCAGCGAGATCATACTGAGCTGCCAATAGCGTAGGCTGGCATCGGTGATTTTGCGTTTGCGTTGAGAGATGCGCAGCAGCGTCGTGCCCCCTAGCATCAAAAGCCCTAAAAGTACACCGATCGTAGCGAGCGATTGTAGGGGTGCAAGTAGTGCGGCGATGAGCGAGAAAAAGATCAGCCACCCGGTCACCCGGCGACAGAAGCGGGGGTAGGGCGGGGTGACATAGAACATCGGAAGCACCTGCTGCGCGACACCCAGAATCAGAAGCGCCGTCCATCCGGCCAGCGCCCAGGAGGCGTGTAGCTGTGCCAGCTGCAGACTAAAGGCCGAAAGCGTCTGGGCAGCGTGCAGCTGCGCGAGAAAGGCCCCCATCAGCGCCGTGACCAGCAGCGCAACCAGCGCCAGACGCATCATCTGTACCGTCACACCCACATAGACCACCCGAAAGAGCCCGCCCAGAGCGGCTGCGCTAAAGCCCCCCAGCGCCGCTACGAGCAGTAGTCCGCCCAGCCCGATCAGCCCGCCACAGCCGAAGTAGAGTCCACCACACAGGCAGAGGATACCCGCTAGCAGCACAGCGTGGATCAGGCGGCCTAGAAGCCTCACTTTCGGCAGCACCACCCCGGCAATAACCGGCAGCATCTGAAAAAGCGCGCCGATCATCACCATCGCCATCACGCCCAGGGTGAGCAGATGGATAAGAGCGATCGTGTGCGGGTGGTATCGTCCCAGCAGCAGATCGGCACCGCCGGTGGCGATCAGCGCTCCTGCAATGATCCCAAAAAGCGCAGCGGTGAGAAAAAAGCGCAGCACCACCCCAAAGGGCGGCGCCTGCTCCAGGCTCAGACCGGCGGTATTCATGCGCTAGGCCTGCAGTTTTTGCATCGCCTCGATGAGCTCATCAGCACGGGCACTCAGGGCGCGATCAGAGAGGGTGTAGAGGATCTGCTCCTCTTTAGCGTTGTGCTGCTGCACCATAAAGAGAAAGGTCTCGGCCACACTGGCGAAGCGATCGGCCTCCTCTGCAGCGATCGCGGCGGCCATCTGCTCTATCATGTTTCGCATCTGGCTGTGCTCCAGGCGCATCACCTCTGTGGGGCCGCCGTGCATGCCCGTCGCCTCCTCTAAGGCCGGAAAGAGGATCGCCTCCTCCATCTCGAAGTGGTCTAAAAACCGCTTTTTAAACGGCGCAAAAGAGGCTTTAGCGGTGCTAAAATCGGCCTCCAGTGCTGCAAGCAGATCGTCGCAGGCGCGGTGATCGTCGGTCATGAAAGTCTGGATAGAGGACATCTCTACACTCCTTAGGGGTTTAGCGGAGTGTAGAGTTTTTTAGGCGCCCGGGCATTGATCGCGATCAAGAGCCCGGCGCGTTTGTGTTAGCGGCGCTCAAGGGCGCGGATGAGTTTGTGATCTTCGTCGGTCATCTCTGCCGAGCGCTTCAGGGTCCAGTGGCCCACCCAGCGTTTAAAGAGCTTCAGGTTCTCAGCCCGCTCCTCCTCAGTCTCACCCAGATACTCGTACATATTGCCCGGCTGGCCATCGGAGGTGTGGCTGCCATCATCCAGGCGGCGCATCAGCGCACCGGCATCGCCTCCGGTGACAAACTCCATCAGCTCATCATACGCGTACATGCGCGGGCCAACCAGCATCGCGCTATAGCCGGATTTATCCTCATCGAAGCGATCGATGCCGGGGGAGTAGGGGCCGTGGCACATAAAGCAGTGCTGCGCCAGGACCGGCTTGAGGTGATCTTCGAAGGTGACCGCACCATGGGAGTGGGCCAGTGCTGAGCCGCTGAGTGCGGCGGTGGCGAGTGTGCCGATAAGAAGCCTTTTCATATAGGGTCCTTTTAAGGGGTTATCGTCAACCGCTTGGGTTGATCACGGTCAATGCATACTGCCTAAACTCCCCTTAGAATAACGACTCCAACCCACCCTAACAGGAGAGCAAGATGACACAAAAGAGTCCAGAGTTTCAAGAGGCGCTGAGTATGTTCTGCTACCAGTGTGAGATGAGCATGACCGGCGGCTGCGGCAGCAAAGGCCAGAGCGTGGGCGCGTGTGGCAAAGACGACACGCTGACACGGCTTCAGGATATGATGATTTTCGGCCTTAAAGGTCTGAGCGCGTATCGCACCCACGGTATGCAGCTGGGAGCCGATACCACCGTGGCCGATGATGTGACGGCCGAGACGCTCTACTTTACGCTGACCAATGTGAACTTTAATTTCGATGAGCATATCGCGCAGCTGATGAAGGTGGGCCAGGCGGGTCTGGCGATGATGGATAGTCTCTCCAAAGCCCACACCGATCGCTTCGGCATACCCACGCCGGTAGAGGTGAGCCAAAACCGCGCCGAGGGCAAAGCGATACTAGTCAGC
>PWVP01000231.1 GCA_003561815.1 Campylobacterota bacterium
GAGCGGCTACCTGCTCAAACCCTTCGATGAGGAGCGGCTGCTGGCAGCCATCGCCAAACTCTTTCCCGATATGCTCGATGAGGCGTTTTATCAGCACCAGAGCGATGGCAGCTTGCAGCTCAAAGTCGAGTAGCGCCCTATGAGAGCAGGCAGGGGGATGAAGAAAGCGCTTGGGGCGTTTGCACTACTTCTGGCCATAGGCATAGCGGCCCTCTGGCTGCGTCCGGACCCCGCCGCGCCGATCGAGGTGGGGGTGCTCCACTCCCTAACCGGCACCATGGCCTTTAGCGAGCAGGCGGTGGTCGATGCTACTCTGGCCGCCATCGATGAGGTCAACCGCCAGGGCGGCGTGCTGGGCCGTCCGCTCAAGCCGGTGGTGGTCGATGGCGCCTCCGATCCGGTGGTTTTTGCCCAACAGGCGCAGTCGCTTTTAGTCGATCGGGGCATTGAGATTATCTTCGGTGCCTGGACCTCCGCTTCACGCAAGGAGCTGCGCCCGGTGATCGAAGCGCACGAGGGGCTTTTGCTCTATCCGGTGCAGTTTGAGGGGCTGGAGGCTTCCCCCTCCATCGTCTATCTCGCCCAGGTGCCCAACCAGCAGATCAAGCCCTCCATTAAGTGGGCGATCGATCACCTGGGCGATCGCTTCTTTCTGATCGGAAGCGACTACATCTTTCCCCGCGCAGCCAACTCCTATCTAAAAGAGGTGGCCGCCATTTTGGGCGCCGAGGTGATCGATGAGCACTATGTGCGCCTGGGCGAAGAGCAGCTCGATGCGGTAGTAGAGGCGATCTACGCCCAGCAGCCCGATGCGATCTTTAACACCCTCAATGGGGATAGCAACCTCTACTTTTTTGAGGCACTTCAGCGCCTCTACGGCGATCAAGAGCCGCCGCCCGTGATCTCGTATAGCATCGCCGAGAACGAGGTGGCCGCCATCGCCGAAGCGATCGGGCCGGAGGCGATTGTGGGGCACTACGCCTCATGGAACTACTTCGCCTCCATCGACTCCCCCCAAAACCGCCGCTTTAAGCAGGTACTGCGCGAATACGGCATCACCACCACCCCCAACGATCCGATGGCGGCCGCCTACACCGGTGTCTGGCTCTTTAAGCAGGCCGCCGAGGCGTGCAACACCGTTCGCGCCGAGGATATCAAACGCTGCTTTTACAACATGACCTTCAACGGCCCGGCGGGGGTGGTGGTGATTGAGCGGGGGGTGATGAACGCCTGGCAGCATGCGCGCATCGGGCAGGTCAATGCCGATCTCGACTTCGATATCGTCTGGTCCTCAGATGTGGCGATCCAGCCCGATAACTTCCCCTACCACAGAAGCCGCACCCGGTGGCTTCAGGAGCTAGAGGGGCTTTATGAGATGTGGAATCAGAGCTGGAGCGCGCCGTGAGCCTCCGAAAGAGCATCACCGCCCAGATAGCGGTGATGATGGTACTCATCTCCCTGCTGCCACTAGGAGGGGTCGCCTGGTATCTCAACGCCCAAAAAAGCGCTGAGATCTGGGAGTCGCAGACCGATAGCCTCAATCTGCTCTACCGAAAAAGCATTGAGCTGATCGAGACCGCCATCGGCCACCAAAAAGAGCTGCTGCAGACCATGGCCCAAAACCCCCACCTCATGGCGGAGTTTACCGCCGCTCAAAGGGGCGAGCCGGTCTCTGGGGCGTTTGAGGCCTATCTGACCAACCTGATTCAAGGCGGCGACTACCACGACTTTTTGATGATCGACCCGAAAGGTGAGATCTTTTACACCGCCATTAAGGAGAGCGATCTAGGGCGCAACCTGCATAGCCGCGCCTTTCGAAACACCTCTTTAGCGCTCGGGTTTGAGCGCACCGCCATGCTGCTGGAGACCGAGATCTCACCACTGCGCTACTACGCCCCCTCCGATCGGGCCGCCATCTTTATCACCACGCCGCTCATCCACGATAATCGCTTTGTCGGGGTGCTGGCCGTGCAACTTAATGAGGGCTATCTCTACTCGCTTGTAAACAGCAATGAGGGGTTCGGGCGCAGCGGGGAGATTGTGACCGCTGAGCTGCGTGAGGATGGGGCGATTGTGGCCACCATCCCGCTGCGCCACAACCCTGACGCCGTGGCCGATCAGATGGTGCTGGCCAAGACCGACGAGAAAAGAGGGCTCGCGGCGGCACTTCGAGGCGAGTACGGCTTAGGGGTGGCCACCGACTACCGGGGGGTGGAGACGATGGCGGTCTGGGGCTTTATCCCCTCACTGCGCTGGGGGATTATGATCAAAACCGATCTAGAGGAGCTCTACGCTCCTTTGAGACAAAGCAACCGCAACCTTCTAGCCTGGATGCTCGCCGTGGTTGTGGCACTTATCGGGGTGATTGCCGCTAGCACACGCCTTATCTCCAGGCCGATTTTACAGCTAAGCGAGAGCGTCAAACGCTTTAGCAGCGGCGAGGTGCACACCATCGACCCCATCCGCGCACACAACGAGATTGGGCTTTTGAGCAGAAGCTTTAGCGCCATGGCCGAAGAGATCGATCACCAGATGCGCGTGCTCCAGGATCAGGCGGTCTCGCTTGAGGAGCAAGCCGCCACCTTGGAGGAGCAGACCGAGGAGATCGAGCGCCAAAACGCCACCTTAGAGGAGCAGGTTAAAGAGCGCACCGCAGCACTCGATATCCAAAACCGCAAGGTCTCCGCGCTGCTGGATCACTCCGGTCAGGGCTTTTTATCCTTCGGTGCCGATCGTCTGGTCGATGAGGAGTACTCTAAAGAGTGCGAAAACCTCTTTAGAGGCGCCATCGCCCACCGGCCTGTCGATGCGCTGCTCTTTGAGGGGGATCCTAAAAAGCGGGCCACGATGGAGAAGACGCTTGAGCTCTACTTTGGGTCCACCATCGCCTTTCAGCAGGAGTGTCTTATCGCGCTGCTGCCTCAAGAGGCGCAGCTCTTTGATCGGGTGGTTCGAATCGAGTACCGCCCCATCGGCGCCACCCGCCTGATGGCGATTTTAACCGATATCACCGCCCAGCGCTCCTTAGAGGAGCGGATCGCCCAGGAGCGCAGGGTGCTGAGCTTTATCACCATGGTGCTGCGCAACAAAAACGCCTTTTTAGACGCCCTCTATGAGTGCGAGTCGCACCTGAAGCTGCTTTGCGATCAGGCGCGATCGGATACCGCTTACCCCCTCGATCGCGCCACGAAGCTCTACCGCAAGATCCACACCTACAAAGGGGTCTTTTTACAGTTTAGTATGCCGACCCTCCCAGCCAGGCTCCACCCCCTCGAAAGCAGCCTGTGGGAGGCGATTGTGCAAGCCCAGACGAGCCAGAGCCCGCTTAAGCTGTGCCAAAAAGAGCTTCAGGCCGCCCGCGAGGCGATCAAAACCGATCGCGGCTATCTGCAAGAGGCGCTAGGCGAGGCGTTTCTCTCATCGGAGCATGAGGTGGTGATTCCTGAGAGCTATCTGGAGGCGCTTGAGGGGCTGGCACAGAAGATCCAGTCTCTACTGACACCCGATCAGCTCGATAGCAGCGCACAGCAGGCACTCGCCATCATCAAAAATCTGCGTCGCGCCCCCTTTAAGGGGCTTTTGAGCACCTACCCCAACCTATGTATGCAGCTGGCCAATCGACTCCATAAAGAGATCGAGCCCTTTGAGATCCAGGGCAGCGATCTGTGGGTCGACCCAAGAGAGTACGGCGACTTTACAAAAGCGCTGATACACATCTTCCGAAACGCAATCGATCACGGCATCGAAGATCCCGCCACCCGCGAAGCGTGCCAAAAGCCCCAGATCGCCCAGATTGGCTGCCATTTGAGCGATCAGGGTGAGAACCTCTGCCTGGAGGTGCGCGATGATGGCCGGGGGCTTGATGAGGGTGCGATTGTGCAAAGAGCACTTGATCTGGGGCTGATTGACCCCGATCGCGCCGCTGCCCTGAGCCCCTCTGAGCGGCTGGAGCTGATCTTTATGGACGGCTTTTCGACCAAAGAGGAGACCACCGATCTCTCCGGGCGGGGCGTGGGACTCAGTGCGCTGAAAGAGGAGGTTCTTAAGCTCGGTGGGCGCATCGAGGTCGCCTCTATCCAAGGTCAGGGAACCTGCTTTCGATTCTATCTACCCAAGGAGAGAACATGATACGCACATGGCTGATTGCCCTAATCTTTACCGCCCAGAGCCTCTGGGCCAGTCCGATCGACTCGCTTCGGTTTATCACTGAAGACTACCCGCCGTTTAACTACGAAGGCGACAGGGGCGAGCTGCAGGGCTACGCGGTTGAGATCGCCCAGGCGATCTTCGATCGGATGCAGAGCCGCCAGAGTGTGGAGTCGATCGAGCTGCTGCCCTGGGCGCGGGGCTACGATCTGGCCCTCACCCAGCCCGATGTGGTTCTCTTCTCCACCACCCGCACCCCCGCCCGCGAGGCGCTTTTTCAGTGGGTCGGACCGATCGCGCCTAGCCGCGTGGTGCTTCTGGCCAAAACCGATCGCGCAATTGAGATCGCTCAGCCAGAGGCGATTGAGCGCTACCGCATCGGGGTGATCCGCGAGGATATCGGCCATCAGCGCCTTCTGGAGCTGGGTGTCAGCCCCGATCGTCTGGTCATCGCCGCCTCAAACACCGAGGCGGCTCAGCTGATTGAGCGCGATCGGGTCGATCTGTGGGCCTATGGCGAGTATGTGGGCTACTGGCTACTAGAGGAGCTTGGCTACAACCCCAACGACTACGCACCGGTCTACACCCTCTCAGAGTCGCACTACTACTTCGCCATCAGCCAAAAGAGCGATCCCGCCATCGCCCGGGCGATGCAGGCGGCTTTAGATGGCCTGAAGGCCGACGGCACCGTTGAGCGCATCCTACAGGATCGCTAAGCTAGAATTCATCCACCTATCTTTAGGCTGCTTTAAGTAAGGGGGGTGACGCTATGCCAGAGGATCTGCTCGAATCGGCACCCTTTGGCCTCTATGTGGTGGAGGCCAAAAACTTTACCATCCTCTATGCCAACGGGCTTTTTAAGGAGCGCTTTGAGAGCGCACGCATCGGGGAGCGCTGCTTTCAGGCGATCTTCGATCGAACCGCCCCCTGTGCGCACTGCGGTAACGGGCAGGCCCAGATGCGCCACGAGTTTTTCAATGAGCTGGATAACCGCTGGTATCTCAGCCAGCCCCAGCCGATTATCTGGAACAACCAGGAGGCGCTCTATGTCACCCTCACCGATATCACTGAGCTGAAAAACACCCAAAACCGCCTGAGTGAGGCCCACGCCCAGATGGCGATCAAAAACCGCGCGCTTGAAGAGGAGCAGCGCCTGGCGCGCACCAAACAGCTCGGGATGATCACCAACGATCTTTTACGCGATGCCCGCTTTAGGGTGGAGACGCTCTACTACCCCTCCGATATCCTCTCGGGGGATACCTACAGCCTGCACCGCACCCCGCAGGGGGGACTCTTTATCTATCTGATTGACGGGATGGGGCACGGGCTGCTGCCGTCGATGACCACCTTTGCCGTCGCGTCGGTGGTGCGCCAGAGTGTGGCCCAGGAGGAGAGTTTCGATCAGATGCTCAGCCGGGTGAGCCAGACGCTCCATCAGGCGCTCGCGGAGTCTGAGCAGCTTTCGTATATCTTTTTACACCTGCCGCCGGCACTTGATCAGATCGCCTACGCCATCGGCGGCATGTATCCGGTGCTGGTTCAGACCGATCAGCAGCTCACCGAACTCAAAGCCAACAACCCGCCCTTTTTGAACTTTATGGACCGCATCGAAGCGGACACCCTCAGCGCCGCTGCGATTAAGGGGGTTTTGCTCTATAGCGATGGGGTGGTGGAGGATAGCCGACTCAAGATCGATCCACACACACTCCGCAAGGCGCTCGCCTCGGATCAGATTGCACCGCTGGCTGAGCGGATCGGTGCGCGTGCCCAGCAGCTAGAGGATGACACCACCCTAATCGCCCTCAGACGGCGCTAGCTACTCCTCATCACCGATACAGACCGGTGTGGCGGGGCGATCTTTGGCGTAGTGGCGGGCAAAGGCGAGCAGATGCGGCGCAATGCGCTCCTGGAAGTGCTCGCTCTCTAAAAGGGCGCGCTTCTCTTCGCCCAGCTTGGGGCCAAAGAGCGCGATAAACCCCTCGGCCCGATCCGCAAAGAGCGCCTCCCACTCCTTTTGGGTGTGGAGCTTGGTAAAGATCGCCCCATCAAACCCCAGCTCCTCAACAAACAGATGGACATAGAAGATCTGGCCCCTAGAGGGGTCTCCGGCCAGCAAAATCGTGGCAAGCAGTGCCCAGATCAGTTTGAGTCGCATCGATACACCTCCCTTTAATCTCTACTATATTTCTCAAGTTACTTGACATTGTAACCAAAGATTGCTATGATTCCCACTGTGACTTCGAAAAGAGCGTGGCGATTATAACTTTGAATTATAATTTGCCCGGCTTAACCTGCCCGAATAAAAAGGATCCAAGCGTGAACCGACGCCACTTTCTGAAAACCGGTGCCCTACTGGCAGCGGCCAGCACCACCCCCCTCAGTGCCCAGAGGGCCAAGCCACTGCTGCCCAAAAACCGCCAGGAGACCCCCCGCGTGGTGATTGTCGGCGGCGGCTTTGGTGGCCTCACCGCCGCTAAGCGTATCCGTCAGCTCGCCCCACAGGCGGAGGTGGTGGTCCTCGAAAAGCGCAGCCACTTCTTCTCCTGCCCCTACTCCAACGCCTGGCTTGGCGGTGTGACCTCTTTTGAGACGCTACACCGCGATCACTTTCGCCCCGCCAGCACACACGGCTACCGTATAGTCGAGGCGACCGTCACCGCTATCGATCGCAGCCAGCGCCGCATCGAGAGTAGCGCCGGGGTGCTCCATTACGACTACCTGGTGCTCTCACCGGGGATCGCCTATGACTACACCCCCCTCTTTGGCGATGATCGTGAAAAAGCCAGAGCGGTCTATGAGCAGTGCCCGCCTGCCCTGATACCGGGTAGCGAACATCTAGCGCTCGTCCGCCAGCTTCGCGCCCTCAAGGAGGGCAACTTTATCATCACCGTGCCGCCGGGAACCTTCCGCTGCCCGCCCGCACCCTATGAGCGCGCCTGCATGGTGGCCGCCTGGTACGATCGCCACAACATCAAAGGCAAAGTCATCCTTATCGACCCGCGCACCGAACCGATGGCCAAGCCCAAAGGGTTTTTACACACCTTTAAAAACCTCTATCCCGATCGGATTGAGTATATCCACTCTGCGCAGCTCACAGGGGTCGATCCCAAAAGCCGCGAGATCACCTTCGAGCGGTTTGACCCCCAGGCGCTCGATTTCGTCCCCCGTACCCTCCCGTACGCCGTGGCCAATGTGATCCCCACGATTCGCGCCAGCGATCTGATCGCCAAAGCGGGGCTGGAGCACGACGAGGGGGGGTGGGCGCGCCTGGCCGGGCCTCACCACCAGTCGGCCAACGACGATCGGGTTTTTGTGATTGGCGATGCCCAGGGGGAGTACCCCTACCCCAAAAGCGGTCAGATGGCCAACGCACAGGGCAAGGTGGCTGCCGAGCATATCGCCGCACGGCTTGTCTCTAAAAAGCTCGATCCGGGGGCGTTTCTGCCCTTTAATGTCTGCTACTCGCTCACACAGAGCGACCCGGCGACGGGGATTGTGGTTTTTCATGAGGTGAGCTACTCCCCCAAAGATGGGATCGCCGTGCGCGCACGGGATACCACCATCCCCGATCGAAAAACCGCTAAAGCGACCGCTGATTGGTTTGGTGGCATAATGGATGATATCTTTTTATAAGAGGCGCCAAGCCGGAATGGGGTAGAGCATGGGCAAGTGGTGGCGGAATCTAAGCATCGGCGTACGGCTTCAGGCGGTGATCTTTATCTTTATCTTTATCGCCCTGGCCATCACCCTCAACTGGCTAAAAGATCGCATCGATCACCTCTCCACACAGGAGGTGATCAAAGAGGGCGAAGCGGTGGCCAAAACCGCCATCACCGGGCTGAACATCATGATGCTCACCGGTGCCATCTCCGATCCCAACAACCGTGAGCTCTTCTTCGATCGCATGGCGGACAACCCGGAGTTTCTTGACTTTTATGTGGTGCGCGCGGCGCAGATCGATGAGGCGTACGGTCCGGGTCTGGAGCGGGAAAAGCCCCGTGATGCCCTCGATCACGCCGTACTCAAAAGCGGTGAGACCCAGGTGGCCCAGGCGCTGATCGAGGGACGCCACACGCTACGGGTGGTTTATCCTTTTATCGCCTCAAGCGAATTTGAGGGGATCAACTGCCTGATGTGCCATAGGGTGCCCGAAGGGAGCGTCTTAGGCGCGGCGAGCGTAACGATCGATGTGCATGAGAGCACCCTGGAGCGTGAGCGGGTGATGCGCTATCTCTGGATGGCACAGATTGCGGTGCAGCTCTTTTTGCTGGTGCTGATCTACTACGCCGCGCGGGCGATGGTGGGCAACCCCCTTGGGCGGCTTATCGACTCAATCGCTTCCATCAAAGGCAACCTCACACGGCGACTGAAGGTCGAAAGCGGCGATGAGGTGGGCAAAACCGCTGAGTATATCAACCACTTTATCGCCCAGACCCAGGAGGCGATCCAAACCACCTGCGAATCGGCCCGATCCAATCAGACGATCGCCGATGGGGTGCGCGAAGGGGCCGCCAAAGGAAGCGGCGCGGTCCAGGAGAGCCGCGCGCTCTTAGAGGATCTGGCCCAGCGGGCCGAGGTGGCACAGCAGCTGACCCACGAGAATCTCAGCTTCGCCAACGAGACGGCCGATCTGATCCGCGCCGCCGATGGCGAGCTCACATCCGCCGCCTCAGGGGTGCGCCGACTGATCCGCGATATCGAGGAGCGATCACAAAAAGAGGCCGAGATCGAACACCGCGTGGGTGAGCTGGCGGCCAATATCGACAATGTCCGATCGGTGCTGACTGTGATCAACGAGATCGCCGATCAGACCAACCTGCTGGCCCTCAACGCGGCGATCGAGGCGGCCCGGGCGGGGGAGCACGGCCGTGGCTTTGCGGTGGTGGCCGATGAGGTGCGCAAACTGGCTGAGCGGACCCAAAAGAGCCTGGCGGAGAGCAGCGCGACGATGAACATGATGGTTCAATCCATCATGCAGACGGCTGAGGAGATTGGCGCCAACGCCGAAGCGATGCGCAACCTCAATGAGGCCAACAGCCGGGTGGAGGGTCAGATCCGAAGTGCCGTTGAGGCGATCGGCCACTCGCGAACCATCTCCGATCGCACCCTTGAGCACTCCAAAAGCACCCAAAAGGAGATCGAGGCGATCCTGACCAAAAGCGATCAGGCGCGCCAAAAAGCCGATGAGGGGGGCCAGAAGATGGCGCACCTGGAGAAGCTCGCCAGCGAGCTCAATAGCACCGCCAAGCGGCTCAGTCAGGCGATCGCGCGTTTTGAGGTCTAGTACCAGATAATCGCACTGGAGGCAAAAGAGAGCCAGAGCGACTCACCCGGCTGGGGTGGCGTCTGATCGGCTAAAGCGCCGATATTAAACTGGCCGCCTGCGCCTTGGCAGGTGATCACGAGGCGATGGGTGAGCGGTTCGCAGCTGAGGGCGACAACCTTCACCCGGATCCGGTTCTCCGCCTGTTTGGGCCGCTCACGACTCAACTCGATCCGATCGGGCGGCACCATGGGCGCAACCGATCGGGGTGTGCGAGGCGGGATGGCCAGCCGCATCTGCGAATCCTCAAAGCGAAGCCACCCTTGCGCGTCCTCACGAAACGGCGCCATCAGAAAGTTCTCCGGTCGGTGCGGGCTCTGGCGCCCATGAAAGAGATAGATCATCCGATCGCTTAACCGCTCGATCCAGCTGCGATCGTGACTGGCGATCACCAGCGTCATCTGCCCCCGAATCGCCTCTAATGTGCGTGCCAGCAGCGCGGTGCCACCGAGATCGAGGCTTTTGGTCGGCTCATCAAGCAGCAGCACTTTAGGCTCCAGCACCAGACGGCTGGCGATCGCCACCCGCTGCGCCTCACCGCTGGAGAGCTCAAAGGGTTTGCGGCGGATAAAACGCTGCGGCACCAACCCCACCTGATCGAGTGCTGCTTCCACCCGCACGCCGAGCCGATCGCTCTCACCCCGCAGCCGCAAACCATACGCAATGTTTTCAAACACCGTGCGATCGAGCAGATAGGGCTCGGCGTGAACCAGCGCGATCTCGCGGCGCAAACGCGCCCCCTCTTTGGCCGCCGATCGGCCCTGATAGAGCAGCTGGCCCTGGTGGGGTTTTTCCAGGCAGGCGAGCAGTTTGAGCAGCGTGGTTTTGCCGCTGCCGTTGGGTCCGGCGATACCCACCACCGCCCGATCGGCGATCGTGAGTGATTCGATCTCGAGCACCGTTTTGCCCCGGTAGCTTTGGGCGATATGGCTTAGCTGATAACTCATCGCGATCGCACCGCTTTGGCCTTAAAGCGACTCAGTCCTGCGTTGAGAATCAGCGCGATCGCCACCAGAAAGATCCCCAGCGCAATCCCGAGGGCAAACTCCCCTTTGCCCGTTTCCAGTGCGATAGCGGTGGTGAGTGTGCGGGTGTGGAAGTTGATATTGCCGCCGATCATCATCGCAATACCCACCTCCGCGACGATGCGGCTGTAGGCCACCAGCATCACACCGAGCATCGCATAACGCGCCTCGTACAGCACGGTACGCACCATCTGCGCCCCCTGTGCACCTAAGGTCAGCAGCGTATCAAAGAGCCGCCGATCAAGACTCTCCACCGCCGTGGCGCTTAGCGACATCACGATCGGCAGCGCCAGAAGCGTCTGGCCGATGATAATCCCCTCCACCGTATAGAGCAGACGGTATTCCCCCAGCGGCCCCTGATAGGTCAGCAGCGAAAAGACCAGCAGGCCGACCACCACCGTCGGCACCGCCATCAGCGTATCGACCACGGCGCGGATGCTTTTGCGCAGCGGAAAATCATAATAGCCCAGCAAAAACCCCAGCGGCATCCCGACGATC
>PWVP01000202.1 GCA_003561815.1 Campylobacterota bacterium
GCACACGGGTGTTGCCGCTATAGTGCAGCCCCGCCTCGGCGAGCTTCTCATTGACCCGCTCTAAAAGGGCGGGATCGCTCTGCAAGCGATCGTTGGCCTTGGAGAGCACCAGTTGGCAGGTGTTGCACACGGTCATCATCTCGCCGCCGTTTTTCTCGGCGTAGGCGAGGTTTCGGGCGTTAATCACCAGCGCCAAAAAGTCATCAAAGTCCTGCAGGTGGGTGGCGCCACAACAGGTGGCCTCTTTAAGCTCGACCACCTCCATACCGAGCTTTTCGATCACCGCCTCCAGTGAGACGCGCAGCTCCGGTGTGGCGCCATCGGGGGTGCAGCCCATAAAGAGTGCGTATTTTTGTGTGCTCATCATGGCCCCTTAAAACTTATTTTTTGAGGCGGACTGGATGAGTGTCTTCACCTCACTGTGGTTGTGGCTTTTGTGTACACGCCCTGGCAGCGGCAGCTTGCCCCGGCGCAGCATTGCAAAGGCTTCACGCATATGGCGAAGCGCCCCCAGGCTCCCCTCGGAGTAGCGGACATTCTCCGCCTCATCGAGCGGGCCGTGTTTTTCGATGCTGCGCTTAAAGACCACCGCATGGCGGGTGGCGACATTGCGTTTATGTACCCCCGCTTCGAAGGTTTGATTGTGCAGCGCAAAGATCTTGCTCAGCGGCTCTACACCCTTTGGGCAGGTTTCGCTACACTCCACACACTTTACGCAGTCCCAGATGCCGCTTCCGGGTTCATTAACCGCCCGCAGACGATTAGCGTGGGACTTATCGCGCACATCGGTGCTAAAGCGGTAGGCCAGCGCCAGCGCCGCCGGTCCGAGATAGGCCTCATTCACCGCTGCGGCCGGGCAGCTATAAAAGCACGATCCGCACTGGATGCAGTGATCCGCCTCATCGATCTGCTCCGCGTAGTTCGGTTCGATGAGGTGCTCCTTTTGGGGTTTCTCCTCAACGGGCCCCTCCAGCCAGGGGGTCACCGCGCGGTAGCTCTCCCAGAAGCGGCTTTTGTCGATAATGAGATCTTTATAGGCCAGCCGGGTATCCTGCGGCTCAATCACCATCTCCTCGCCGTAGAGTTCGGCAAGCTGCCACACATTCTCCTTACAGGCGACGATGGCGCGGCCGTTGACCTTGATGCCGCAGCTGCCGCAGATGCCGTGACGGCAGCTTCGTCGGTAGCTCAGGGTCGGATCCTGCTCCCACTTGATGCGGTTGAGCACATCGAGCATCACCTCCTCTTTGGAGACCGTCAGGTCGTAGCGCTTGTAGGCGGGAAGGTAGTCGCTCTGGGCGTTAAATCGAAAGACCCGGAAGGTCATCTCTCGTTTTTCATACATGGCCACTCCTAGTAGGTGCGCGCCTGGGGCGTATGCCGCCCCAGCGTGACAGGTGTATACTCCAGCGCAATTTTCCCTGACGGGTCCATTGTGCCAAAGGTGTGCTGCAAGAAGCGCTCGTCGTTGCGCTCGGGGAAATCCTCCCGGTAGTGCGCCCCGCGCGACTCTTCGCGGGCCAGTGCCCCCTCGACGATAAAGGCGCTAAAGTCGAGCATGTGCCCAAGCTCAAGCGCCTCTTGCAGATCGGTGTTGTAGAGTTTGGACTTATCCCCCACGCGCATCTGGCTAAAGCGATCGCGTAGGGTGGCAAGATACGCTTTCTGCTCCAGAAGCGACGCGCGGGTGCGGAAGACACCGGCGTTTCGGGTCATGCTCTGCTGCAGATCGGTTCGGATGGCGTGGACGGTATCGGGGCCGTTGTTGCGAAGCAGAGCGCTCACCTCGCCGCTGAGGCGATCCGATTCGGTACCGATCGCCTCACGAAGCTCCAGCTGCCCGATATCCTGGACAATCGCCTCGCCCGCACGGCGGCCAAAGAAGATCGCCTCCAGCAGGCTGTTGGCCCCCAGGCGGTTGGCACCGTGGATGCTGACACAGGCACACTCCCCGGCGGCATAGAGCCCGGAGACTTTGCGCTCGGCACCACTGCGCACCCGCCCGTCGATATCGGTCGGGATGCCCCCCATGCTGTAGTGGGCGGTGGCGCGGATCAGGATCCGCTCTTTGGCCATATCGCGCCCTAAAAAGGTGATGGCCAGATCGCGCAGCTCGGGCAGGCGGGTTTCGATAATCTCCTCGGGCAGGTGGGTCAGATCCAGCCAGACCGAGTCTTTATTCGGCCCCACGCCGCGCCCTTCGAGGATCTCCTTTTCGATCGCACGGCTGACCACATCGCGCGGAGCGAGCTCCATCTTGCTGGGCGCATACTTCTCCATAAAGCGCTCATTTTCGCTGTTATAGAGGTGGCCGCCCTCGCCCCGGGCCGCTTCTGAGATGAGAATACCGCTACCGGCCAGTCCGGTGGGGTGAAACTGCACAAACTCCATATCCTCCAGCGGCAGACCGTGGCGCGCCAGAATCGAGAGGCCGTCGCCGGTGTTGGCGTGGGCGTTGGAGTTGATCCCAAAGGCGCGGGCGTAGCCACCGGTGGCAAACATCACCGCTTTGGCGTTAAAGATGGCAAACTCCGTCTCTTTAAGGGAGTAGGCGACCACACCGTAGGCTTGATCGCTGCTTTTATCGTAGAGCAGATCGCCCACATACCACTCATCAAGAAACTGCACCCCCGCACGGTGGGCCTGTTCGTAGATGGTCTGCAGACAGGTGAGTCCGGTGCGATCTTTGGCGTAGCAGGCGCGCGGGTGGCTCTGGCCCCCGAAGGGGCGCTGGGCGATCGTGCCATCGTCGTTGCGCGAGAAGACCGCCCCCATGTGCTCGAGCCAGCGGATGGTCTGGGGCGCTTCGCGGGTCATCAGCTCGATCGCATCCTGATCACCCAGGTAGTCACTGCCTTTAACGGTGTCAAACTCGTGGCTGGCGGTGTCCGATTCGCTTAAAGCGGCATTGATACCGCCCTGGGCGGCACCGGAGTGGCTGCGAAGGGGGTGGAGCTTGGTCAGAACGACGGTTTTTAGCCCCGCCTCCTGAGCCGTTTTAGCAGCGGCGCAGCCTGCCAGACCGGCACCGACAATCACCACATCAAACTTGTGTACGGGTGTTCCCATGGGCAAGGTCCCTTAGGTGTGAGATAAAGCGATTGTACCGCAGGTTGAATTTAAGGGGTTTGAAAGCAGGGGCTGGCGCCCCTGTTTGTGTGTATAAAAGTAACTAATCAGCCAGAAGCGGCAGCTGTAGTGTTACTGGTAGTAACAAATCTAGGCAGCCGCCTGTTGGGTGGCTTCGAGGGAGAGTACCTCCAGATCCAGAGGCTGTCCGGCTGCGCGGGTGATGGCCCGCTTCTGGGTGATGAGGAAGTCGGCACTCTCTTTATGCGCACAGCAGAGTAGCTCCGCGCCCGCATCCATAGCCGCGCGCATCACGCTCGCCGCCATCGCAAAGGCGACCTCGGGGTTGAGATCGGCCAGGTGGCTACCGGTGGGGGCAAAGGGGTGCTCGCCCACCACCCGCGCACCCGCCTGTGACAAAGCCGCACTATAGAGGGTGGCATCAGCCGCCGTGCCGAAGGGGCCGCCATCGAGGCAGAGGGCGACGCGCCGATCGCTAAAGCGCTCAAGACCCTCGGCCTGCAAGGGGGTGTAGCCACACGCCATCGGTGCCCCTTTAGGCCGCCAATCGCTCGCGGCCAGCTGCAGCCTCTCGATCGCCGCATCGATCGGCTCATACCCCTCCAGGAGTGTGCCGCGCACGCCGCAGTAGTACCAGACGCCCCCTTCCGGGCAGGCGATGGTCTTTAGGATCCGATCGCGCGCCTGTGGGTGGCGCTCAAGCAGCGCCTCGGCCACCATAAAAAAGGCCTCCCCCTGATAGTGGGGATTAAAGCGGCGCACGGGGGAGCTGTAGTAGGCGATCAGATGCTGGTGATAGAGGTCGCGATCGCTTTGGGTGATGAGATCGGGCAGCAGAGCCAGTGGCCGCTCAAAGTCGCGCGTATCGATCAGCAGATCCTGTGTGGCCAGCCGGGTATCAAGCAGCTCGATCACCAGATCGGTGCCCATCTGCTGGACGATTTTCTCCAGAGGCGTTGTGAGCGTAAGCCCTGTGCCGTTTACCCGAACGCCCGGTACGCAAGCCAGATCGCACAAGAAGAGCGGGTTGCTGTTCTGGTGGTCGATGAGCAGATCTAAAAGAGTCTGCCCGCTTTGGGGGCGATAGTGAAAGGGGGGGTAGGCGGGTAGATAGTCACGCTCTTTGTTAAATCGAAACAGACGCACTTCCAGCTTCACGGCGGCTCCTTGGATAGGGTTGCGGCCATTATATAAGAGCGAAACTTTGAGCGCCCCTTAGGCGATCTCGGCTAGAAGCCTGCTAGCGCCAATCAGATTGGCCTCATCACCTAGCGTGCTTAGACACACCTCTGCGTGGCTGGCGGGCCCAAAAGCCCCTTGGGTAGCCTCTTGAGCAGTGGCCAGCAGCCAAGGGTTGTGCGCGATCACGCCACCACCGAGCACCACCCTATCGGGGTTAAAGAGTGGAAGCAGGGTGGCAATCGCGTGCTTAAGCCCGCGCTCAAAGCGCTTGCAGATCGCCTCTGCCTGGGGGGTGTGCTGCGCTTTTAGTTCTGAAAGGGGCGCTGGCTTTAATCCCAGGGCGGCACACCAGCACTCAACACCGCTTCCCGATGCGGCAAGCTCCAGACAGCTCTCGCCACCGCATCCGCAGCGAAAGGGGGCGGGCTCGAAGGGGATATGCCCGATCTCGCCTGCCTGGTTGCCGCTGCCGCAAATGAGCTGCCCCTTCTCAATCAGTGCGCCGCCAAAGCCGGTGCCGATGTAGAGCACCGCTAGCGCCTGCGCATCTGGATAACACGCCGCCTCGGCCCGGGCTGCGCACTTGAGGTCGTTGTCAATCGCGGCTAGAAGGCCAAAGTTCTCCTCAAACCACGCCGGTATCGATCGCCCCTGGAGTTCACCGGTGTCGATATTGGGTGCTGAGCAGATGGCGCCGTTTTGGATCTGTCCGGCGAAGCTGATAGCGACCCCTTTTAGGGCGGGGTGGCGCTCAAGGCTCTCGGCGGTGAGCCGGTAGAGGGTGGCAGCAAGATCGCGACTGGGGTGGCGGTCAAGATGGTGCGCGCACCCCTTTTGGATCACCGCCCGCCGGATATGGGTGCCGCCGATATCGAAGGCTAGCACCAAAGCGTAAACTCCTCCCCCTCAAAGAGCGAGTGGCGCTGCTCCAGCCAGTTTAAGAACCCCTCATCGATCGTCTCCTCTTTGAGCATCTGCTCCAGGCGCAAAAAGTGGCTGATGTGCTCTTTGGTCCGTTTGGTGGCGTAGTGGGTGGCGGTGGCGGGGGTGATGAGAAAGGCCCAGTCGCTCGATTGGGCCAGCAGAAGCTCCCGGCTCATCTGGTTTAAAAGGCGTCGCTTGGGGCCATCGGGCTCGTTTTGGTGGTGGCAGGCGAGTGCGCTGAGCCGATCGGCCATGCGGTGCAGGTGGCGGTAGATCCAGTCGTTGTCGCGGTTGAGCCACACCTCGTAGTAGCCGTTTTTGCCCCAGCTGGAGGGGGAGGGGTGGATCATCTGGTTGGTCGGATAGCGCTCCAGATAGCCAGCAGGGGTGATCGCCTCCAGGTGCGGACTCTGGCTGAGGGCGCGAAAGAGGTGGTAGAGAAACTCCGGCCCCTCAAACCACCAGTGGCCAAAGAGCTCCGCATCATAAGGCGAGGTGATCAGCGGTGGCCGATCCATGTAGTGGCTTAGATGCTCCACCTGCTTTTCGCGGTTGAAGATAAAGTTGTAGGCGTGCTCCTGCGCCCTTGAAAGGGCGGTAGCGGGGTTGTAGACCGCTTTATCCTCCCCCTCGCCGGTGATACGGTGGTACTTTAGGCCGGTAAAGACACGGGTGCCATCGGGGCAGATGTAGGGCGCGATATACGCCATCTCCCGCTCGTAGCCGATGTCGCGGTAGAAGTCGCGGTAGTCAAAGTCGCCGGGGTAGCCCACGATAGAGCTCCACACCTGACGACTGCTCTCCGGATCGCGCGCAAAGGCGGCCACCCCTTTAGGGGTAAAGATCGGTGCATAGAGCCCAAAGCGGGGCGTGGGGCGTCCGTAGGCCAGGGCGTGTGATTCGAGGAAGAAGAACTCAATACCCACATCACTAAGCGCCTCATCGAGCCCCTCATAGTAGGCGCACTCGGGCAGCCAGATTCCTCTGGGCGGCACACCGAAGTGCTTTTTGTGGGTGCGCACCGCAATCTCAAGCTGCACCTGGATGCTTTTGGGGTTGACCGAGAGCAGCGGCAAAAAGCCGTGGGTCGCACCACAGGTGAGAATCTCCAGATGTCCGCTTCTGTGCAGCGCGCGGTAGCCATCGAGCACTGAGCAGTTCAGCTCCTGTTCAAAAAACCGCTTGAGCTGCCCAAGCCGCTCTTGATAGAAGCGGGCGACGGTGTGCAGCTCCCTGTTTTCAGCCAGCCGCTCGCACTCCTTATCGGCCAGCTCGATGAGTTTGTTCAGGTGGCGATCGAACTTCTCCATCAGGTGGGTGTCCGAAAGCATCTCGCAGAGCGTAGGGGTGAGTGAGACGCTCAGGCAGAAGGGGGTTCCTTCGCGCTTAAGGGCGTTGAGGTTAATCAAAAGGGGTAGGTAGCTCTCTAAAATCGCCTCAAAGAGCCAGTGCTCCTCTAAAAAGTAGTCGTGCTCGGGGTGCTTCACGAAGGGCAGGTGGGAGTGGAGCACCAGCGAGAGATAGCCTTTAGGTTGCACTACTTCTCCCGCTTTTTATGCAGCGCTTCACTGCTGAAGTGATCCGGGCTGCCGTGATCGCTCGAGGGGTTGCTCAGCCCCAATCGAGCGGCGCGCATCTGCTGTTGTTGACGATCGAGACTCTGATCGAGACTGCTGGGCGCTCCCAGGCTCTCTGGTGGGGGCCCTTGCTGCTCCTTCTGGGTTCGGGTGAGCCCCTCCTGGCCTTTGGTGATCCAGATCTCCCACGGGCTGCTGTGGGTGGTGCCTGAGGGGGTGGTGATGATGGCGGACTCCAGCAGAACGCACCGCTTGCCCTCCTGGGTGCCAATCAGCCGTGCCTGGAGCTTTTGGAAGTTGAGATCGTGGTAGGTGTAGGTGCTGCCGCTTAAGTGGCTGATCTCAACCGCCTCAATCACCCGCTCACCGGGCTCTGGCAGCAGAAGCTCCAGTTGCAGATGCACAGAGCTATCATTAAAGTGGCGGCGGATCTCGTCGCGCTCGATGTGCCAGTAAAGGTGCTGGGTGCGGGGATTCACCGGCAGTAGGACCAGCCGGTTTTGGTTGTAGCTCTCCGGTAGCGCGATCTGATCGCCGGCGATATCGGGGGCCGGTTCGTGGGGGGTCAGCCCCTCATCGGAGGAGCCGCCGGGCTCTTGTTGGGGTATGAGCGGATCGTAAGGCATCGCTTATCCTTTCTCCGGGGGTGCCGGAAGTTCGCGCAAGAAGTGTGCATACTCTTCAGGCGGTGTGGGGTTAATATAACAACCACTGGAGAGCTCAAACCCATCACGCGCCTCAAAGCGGGGCACGATCGCCACATGCCAGTGGAAAAAGTGCTCGAGGTGGTGAAAGTAGTTTGGCTTCGGATGGGGCCGTTTGGGTGGGGCGCTGACGAGGGTGAGGTTGAGATCGGGATCCTCAAGTGCCAGAGCCAGACGGCCGAGAATCCACTCGCTCGCCTCGGCCAGATCACCTAGCGCGTCGCTGCTAAGCTGTTCAAAGTGGCTCTCATGGCTCAAAGGCACAATCCACACCTCAAACTCAAAGCGGGGGGCAAAGGGGGCAAAAACCAGAAAGTGGCGGTTGCGATAGAGGATGCGGCTCTGATCGGCCTCTTCGCTCTCGAGCATGTCGCACACCAGGCACCGCTCATGGTGGTTATAGTGGCGCCTGGAGGCGTCGATAATCCGCTCGGTCGCCGGGGGGATAAAGGGGAGCGCGACAATCTGCGAGTGGCTGTGCGGGATGGTGTTGCCCGCCTTCATCCCCTGATTTTTAAAGGCGTGGATGTGGGCGATCCGTCCATCTTTGCTCAGCGCTTCGATCCGATCGCGAAAGCTCTGATAGAGCGCGCGCAGATTTTTTTGGTCGAAGTGGCAGAGGTGGGTGGTCGCTTTGGGGTGATCGATCACCATCTCATGGGCCCCAAACCCGCCAATAATGGAGTAAAACCCCCGCTTGGCCCGCTTAAGGGGCGCCTCTAGTTTTAGTAGCGGAAAACGGTTGGCAAAGACGCGCGTGAGCCAGGAGGCGGTGATGCGGGGATTTTCGCGAACGGCGTAGATCTCAGGCGGTGTGCGCTGCTCCTGGCCGTGGATAAAGGGATCGTTAATCGCCGCCGGTGGTGGAGAGCCGGGCGAAAAGGCGGGGCGCTTGGCCCGGTTGGGGGCGATAATCACCCAGGTGTCATAGAGCATCTGGTGGCGAAACTCGTTCATTCTCCCTCCTTGATGCCAAGCTCAACCGTGACGCGGTGGCGCGTCTTGGGCTTAAAGAGCAGATAGAGTGCTATCTGCTGGCAGGTGCGCTCCAGTCCCGCCTCACTCTGGCTGATGGTGTAGATGGGGTGGCTATAGAGCCCAAAATCCAGATCGGCATCCAGGCAGATGGTTTGATTCAGCCACGGGCAGTAGAGGCGCACCTGACGGGTGGCTGCGATCGCGATCGGCTCAAGCGCACCCTGGCCGTTAAGGGTAAGCCGATCGGGGTTGGCGAAGTGAAAGTTGTGCGCCTGCAGGTAGGCCGACGCTTCGGGCAGATCCAAAGCGGTCTCCACCCGCAGACGATCCCCTTTAAGGGCGACTCGCTTCTGGCAGGTGAGGGCATCGGCTTTGGCTTTAAAGGTGGCTTTTGCCTCCATCAGTGCCCCCTCTTGTGTGGCCTGGAGGCTAAACGAGCGCTCACAGAGATCGCTATAATCCTCAAAACTCTGAGCAAAGAGCGTGTCGCTATCGACGCTCTCGACCAGGTGATCGATAAAGCTGTGGCGCGGGTAGCGATCGTAGATGAGGTGCTTGAGCGCCTCCTGATCGGCGCTGAGTGCCGTATCGTGGATGGTGGCGGGCTGCTCACCCTGCTGGGTATCGTGCCCGGCAGTGATCTGGGCGTGGTACGCCTCTTCGCGCCGCATCAGGGTGTTGAGCAGATTGAACCGCTTAGAGAGGATGTGCAGCTCACTAAGGCTTCCACCCTTTTCGGGCTCAAAACCGGCGATGAGCTTCCGGCTGCGCAGACGAAGCTGCTTCGCGCCGTTCATCTGCCAGTCCCTTATCTCACACGGCGTCTGCTTGAGCGCCATCTCCGCTTCGATCAGGTAGCGCCAGGCGGTATCGCGCAGACTGGGCAGATAGAGCCCCCCGAAAACGCCGTGCCAGAGGACATCATTGCACTGCGCTTTGGCGATGGCCGACTCGAAGGCGGGATTTTTGCGTTTGGGGCGCTGGTTACACAGATCGAGCATCCGGCGGTGGATGCGCCCGCTCTCGGAGTAGCGCACCAGGAAGTTTTTCCAGGTGGCCCCACGGGTGAAGCGCTCCGCCTCATCCTCCAGCCCCATCTCGCCAAGCGCGTGCTTGAGGTGTGCCAGTCGCTGGTGCTCGGCCGGACGCAGGCTCCACTCCCCCATCTCATAGTAGGAGACATCGGGCGGGTAGAGCATCCCCAGCGGGCGGTGCTGATCGAAGTAGTCGCAATAGAGCCCCGCTTCGATCGCCGGATGGGCCAGAGTCGCTTCGATAAAGGCGCGCAGCCACCCCTTCTCATAAACCCATTCATGGGTTCCCGGCCACACCCCAAACTTCTCGCCATCATCAAAGATTACCGCCGCGCCGCTTTGGCGGGTGAGGGTCTCTATCACCTCTTCGTGCTTCCAGAAGGGAACCTGGTAGCGCAGCGGCTTGCTGATGGGAAAGAGCCCCAGCGATCGACCACCGCTTTCGGTGAGGTAGTAGCCGTTGAGCGCTTCGCGGGCTAAACCGGTACAGAGCAGGTGGTAGTCGTCGACAATCACATACTCGATGCCCGCCTCGACCAGATCGGTGATAATCGATCCGTCATAGACCCGCTCGGTCAGCCAGAGCCCCCGGGGGCGCTGATCGAAGTGGGTCTGGATAAAATCACTCAACATCGCAATCTGCTTTTGGCGATCGGCGGGGGGGATAGCGGCTAGAATCGGCTCATAAAACCCCCCGGTAAACCACTCGATCTGCCCGCGGCGGCTCATCTGCGCCATGAGTGAAAAGAGCTCAGGATCGTGCTGCTGGATAAACTCCAGCAGCCAGCCGCTGTAGTGGGCGCTAAAGCGAAACTCAGGGTACTCAAAGGCCACCTCAAAAAAGGGGCGATAGGAGCGTGCCGTCGCCTCTAAGACCACATGATCGAAGTTGTCAATCGGCTGGTGGGAGTGAACCCCCAAAAGGAGTGTTGTGTTCATTTTATATGTACCATAGGGCGTTAAACTCCGGCATCTTTAGACTTAGGGCGCGATAGAGCGGGATGCGCTGGATCAAGGTCTCCTGCCGGTAGAGCATAAAGGCGACATCGGGGGTCTCCTGCGGATCGTCGATCGGATCGAGCAGTTTAATCTCCAGACAGCTCCGCATGGCCGCCTCCAGATGATCGCTGCATTGGGCGGTGGCGAGCTTTTTAGGATCGAGCTTGAGCCGCCGCTGGCTTTTGTGGCGTCCGCCCAGCTCGATCTCGAGCAGATAGTCACCGCTTTCGAGGCGATCGATATTGCCCTGTAGCTGGAAAAAGAAGTGGCGTCCGTCGGTGCCATAAAGCAGTGTCTCAAAGATCGCCCCCGAGCTGTCCATCGCCGAAAAGGCGCGGGTGAGATCGAGTCGGCCCGCACCCATCCACTCAAAGTAGCTGCTCTGATAGCCGTCGATACGCGGGGAGATGGGGGCTGAGGGGGCGATGAGGTCGCTTGTCTGGGGGTCGACCTGCTTGATCGCCTCATCAAGCACTTTGGGCGGTTTTTTGCCAAGCAGGTGAAAGACCTGGCGCAGATGGCTTCGAAAGAGGGCATCAAACTCAGAGGCCAGCGGCGTGTAGTGATCGTCGCCAAACCACCAGAACCAGTCGCTGCCTTCAGCGATGAGGAGCGCCTCCTGGATCGCTTCGGCCTTTTGGGTATCGAGCGACTCGGCCGCCTGGGTGGCCGCCTCTTTGGTCATGGCCAGCAGCTCCCAGGCGCGGTTTTTCTCCGCGTGGCCCATCCAGGTGGAGAGTGAGCCGTAGATCCAGCTGCCCGGCTGCAGACTCTGCAGACTCCGGGGGTGGAGCTGTTCTTGCTCAAACGCCTCGGGTACGGTGATGGCCTGACACCAGGGTGCCTTTTCGATCCGCTCATACAGGGCGTTGAAAAACTCAAAGCCGTTGTTCTGATAAAACTCCCACGCATTCTCCCCATCTAAAAAGACCGAGACCAGCGGGTTAAAATCGCAGCTCTCATGGATCGCTTTGAGTTTGGCCATAAAGTCATCGGCAGCGTGCTGGGGATCGAACGAGGCGTAGTTAAAGCCGATCAGATCGCTTAGCGCCTTATCCCGAAAGAGCATCCCGATGGGGCCTTCGGGGGTTTCGAGTCGATAGGGGCGGTAGAGATCGCTTCGCTGGTGGGGCCCATCCAGGCTCTTAAAGAGAATATCCTCATCGGTGCAGGCGTAGGGGATGGATCGGCTGGCCAGCAGCGCCATCGCCTTTTCGCTCACTGCCCCCTCTGCTGGCCAGAAGCCCGGCGGCGGAGCGTCAAACTGCTCACGATACCACGAAGCGGCGCGGTCGACCTGGGTGGCCGCATCGTCGCTGAAATCGCACCAGCGCTTCGGAGTCTCAATCTGGCCATCGGAGGCTTTGGCCGCTTTGAGATCGAGCAGAAGTGGTAAAATCGGGTGATAAAAGGGGGTGGTAAAGATGGCGATCTGACCCATCTTCTGCGCCTCTTTGTAGCGCTTGGGGATGCTGGCACAGAACGCCACCAGCACCTCAATCAGCCGCTTTTTCTCCTCCTGGGTAAAACGCGAACCCTTCTTGATCAGCGATTTGACGGTGGGCTCTTCGCGGCGAAGCAGATTGCCGCACCAGGCGAGCAGGAAGAGTACCGCCAGATCGGTGAGCTCCTGATCGTCAAAGTGGCGCACCGCCTCCTCGGCACTCTCAAATCGGCTTCGCTTCTCATAGAGCGCCTGATAGCCCCAAAGGGGCGCAATCATGGTCTGGGGATTGGCAAAAAACCCCTTCTCCAGCAGCGCAGCCTTCTCCTTCTCATCAAGGCTCTGCGCCTCTTTAGCCAGAAGGTTCAGGAGCCGATCGTGCTGCCACCCTTTGGGGTAGGCCTCAAGCTGCACCATCAAAGAGGGGACCAGATTGTAGGTGGCCTTTAGGCCGGGAAAGTGGCTCTGGATCCAGGGCAGCTCGGCGTAATCTTTGATGGCGTGGAGAAAGACCCACGGCATGAGACTCTCCTGGCTGCCCCCCTCACGGTACCAGGGTTGGTGCATGTGCCACAGCAGGGTCAGATAGAGGGTTTTCATGCCTCTTCGGTTCCCTGTTTCCACTGGGCGATTTTGGTCGCATACTCGATAAGCAGCCGGTTGCCGCTCTCCTCATCGGCCGACTGGATATAGAGGTGGATCATCTCCTCGTACTGATCGGGCACCATCACCACGAAGCCGCCACTATGTATGATCTTCACCCCATCGGCGAAGCTCACCTCTTTACCCATCGCCTCTTCGCTAAAGCGGCGCATCATGGTGCCCTTCATCGACAGATCGCACGGGATCTGCTGGTGGGCGAAGTGGTAACGCCCGCTTGCGGTGAGCAGATCGTCCAGGCGGCTGGCATGGCACGAGAGCATCTCGACAATCTTCACCGCTGCAAACATCGCATCGAAGTTGAGCCCGAAGCGGGTGAAGGCAAACTGGTTATCCAGTGTCGCCACCAGATCGTACTCGGCGATATCCTTAGCTGAGAGGTTGTGCATTTTGCCCCGGGTGATGGTGAGGTTTTTGAGTTTGCTATCACACACATCCGGTGCGCTGACGGGCAGGTAGACACGGCACCCCTTCGGGTGGCACTGATCGAGCAGCTGCAGGACAATCAAAAGCGCCTCGTGCCCCTCCAGTCGCCGCCCGGTTTCGGTGATAATCTCGAGCCGCTGACCGTGGGGGTAGATCAAAAAGCCCGCGCTCATGTGCAGCGTGCGAACAATCTGGCTGATATTGATCCGCGCCTGATCGAGGTGGCTGGGCAGCTTAGAGAGCTTCTTGTCATCAAAGTAGGCGTTTAGGATCACATTCTCCACGCCAAGGCTGTTAAGCAGGGTGGGAAAGACCATGGTGGTGTTGCCATAGAGCAGATCGACGGCGATCTTGGGCTTGGCAGCGACCAGCTTCTCGCCATCGATCTGCTCGGTAAAGCCGGCGATATACTCTGCTCCCAGTGTGTGCGCTTCGTAGATGCTGCCGAGATCCTCTCCGCCTACGCGGCGGAAGTTTTCGCGAAAGAAGATCCGCTCACAGCTCTTTTCTACCGAGCTGTTAACCGCCAGCCCGTGCTCATCATAAAAGAGGATCTCCGTCTGCTGGGCGCAGCTCTCTGACTGGCGGAAGTGGACACCGGCCAGCACCTCGGGGCGTTGACTCAAAGAGTGGCGCAGCACCGCTGAGGGGACGAAGTGGGGGTTGAGAATATCCACCCCCGCGCTCATCAGGCCACTCATAAAGGCGCGCTTGAGCATCCGGGAGGCTTTGTGGTAGTCGCGGCTGACATAGACTTTGGCCCCCACTGGCAGGTTGCTGGCAAAGGCGGCAGCCAGCTTGGTGGCCATCTCGCAGGAGAGCTCGATGTTGGTGCGTCCTTTGACCTGTCCGCCTTCGAAGAGGCTCTTTTTATACTTATCGCCCCAGATGACATTGCTGCTCACCACAGCGGCATCCTCGATCGCCTTTTTAGGCCAGATGATCACATCTTTTTCGATCAAAACCCCTTTGCCCAGCTCGCACGCTTCGGCGACGATCGCCCCTTCGCGCACCATACACTTCTTTTCCAGGGTGTTGTCGTTGCACAGCAGGGTGTTGTTCAGCTCAGACTGCTCGCCGATGCGTACCCGCTCCCAGAGGGTGCACTCTTCGAGTTTGACCCGCCGATCGATCACCGAGTGATCGCCAATCACGCTGTTTTTCAGCGTGACGGCTTTGCCCAGTTTGACGCTCTGTCCGATGACGGCGGTCCCTTCGATGCTCAGATCCTTCGGCAGGGTGGTCTCACTCTGGACATAGGCGACCCCTTCGCCCACTTTGACCCGTTTGCCCGGCAGGGTGACGCCGGTTTTGAGGTTGAGAATATCGTTGATCGCCTCACGGTAGCTCTGCGGATTGCCCACATCCCGCCAGTACCCTTTGGCGTTATGGCCCCAGAGGGTGATCCCCTCTGCCATCAGCTTAGGGAAGAGATCTTTGGAGAAGTCGTAGTTGCTGTTTTCGGGGATGTGCGAGAGGATTTCCGGCTCGCACACATAGATGCCGGTATTGATGGTGTCGCTAAAGACCTCCCCCCAGCCGGGCTTCTCTAAAAAGCGCTGGATCTCGCCGCGCTTATCGGCGATCACCACCCCAAACTGCAGCGGGTCGGCCACCGAGGTGAGGGTGATGGTGAGTTTTGATTTGCGCTCTTCGTGAAAGGCGATAATCTTCTCAAAATCAAAATCGGTGATCAGATCGCCGCTGACAATCACAAAGGGCTCATCCAAAAGCCCCTCCGCCTTTTTAACCGCTCCGGCGGTGCCGTAGTCATCATCGGGCAGCACATAGTCGATCTTGATCCCCAGTCGGCTGCCGTCACCAAAGTGCTCTTTGACCACTTCGGGTTTGAAGTAGAGCAGCACCACAAACTCCTGAATACCGACCGCTTTGAGTTGGAGCATGATATGCTCCATCATTGGGCGGCCCACCACCGGGAGCATCGGTTTGGGGAGTGAGTTGGTTAATGGTTGGATGCGGGTGCCAAATCCCCCCGCCATAACGACTGCCTTCATACTTCATGATCCTTTCGCGCTCTGCGCTGATTGTAGGGCGTTAATCTAAAAATTCTATTACGGTGCTATCGGGTGTCTACTCATCATCGTTGTAAAGTTTTACATAGTACTCGTTGGCCATCCGCCCGGAGTCAAAGGCGGGGATGAGGTCGCTAATACACCGCTTCATCATATCCACCCATTTTTGGGGCTGATCGTAGTAGATGGGGATAATCTCATCTTCGATCATCTCCATCAGATTCTGGTTATCGATGTAGTCCTGCTCTTCGGTGGGCAGATCGGGGCTGACAGCCGGTAGCGTAAAGGCGTTTTCGCCGTGTTGGGCAAACTCCGGGTGCCACCCATCGGGAACCGAGAGGTGCAGCGCGCCGTTCATCCCCGCGGTCATGCCACTGGTCCCGCTCGCTTCGCGGGTAATACGCGGCGTATTGAGCCAGATATCGGCCCCCTTTTTCAGCATCCGCGAAAGGGAGAGCTCGTGACCCACCATCACAGCGCACCGCTTCATGTCGCGGGTGAGGTGAACCATCTCGTTAAAGAGGTTGATCGAGGCAGAGTCAGCCGGGTGGGGCTTGCCCGCCCAGATCACCTGGATGGGCCGTTCGCTGCGCTCGACCAGATTGCAGAAACGCTCAAAGTCGTGCACAATCAGCCGTGCGCGCTTGTACTCCACAAACCGCCGCGCCCAGACGATGGTGAGAACATTGGGATCAAAGAGCTTACCGGTCTGATCGGCCACCTCATCAAAGAGCAGCCGTTTAAGGTGCTTTTTGCGGGCGATAACGGCGAAATCCTCCCCCTCCTCAAAGGCGCGCAAAATCCCCTTATCAGCCCAGTAGCGGCGATTTTGGGCGTTGGTGATCGACAGGATCTGATCGGGGCGATCGAGGTGCTCTTGCCACATCTCGTTGGCCACACGGGCGTGGATCTTCGAAACGGCGTTGGTCTTTTTAGCCAGATGGATCGCTCCGACGGTGAGGCTGAAGCGATTGCTCTCCTGGCGGGTGATGGACTTGACCTCTTCGATCGGTGTGTCGCAGAAGAAGCCCATTCGCGATAGGAGGTTGATATCGTGCTCCTCGTTGCCCGCCATCTCGGGGGTGTGGGTGGTAAAGACCACCTGCTTGCGAACCGCCTCGACACTTTTATGCTTCTGATAGAGGTGAAACGCCATCGGCAGGGCGTGCCCCTCGTTCATGTGGTAGATGTCCGGGCTCTCACCGGCAGCCTCTAGCACCCGTGCGCCACCGATACCGAGTACAATCTCCTGGGCAATCCGCGTCTCCTCGCCCGCATCGTAGAGCTTGTGGGTGATGGTGCGGGTCAGAAAGTCGTTTTCGGGCAGATCGGTGGTGAGCAGATAGATGGGGGCTGACTGGAAGGTCTCCGGGCGCAGCAGCAGCGCTTTGACCAGAATCGGTGCTTTATTGATGGTGATCTGTACGGTGATGCCGGTCTCCTCTAAAAAGGAGTAGTGCTTGCGCCGAAAGTGCACACCCATCGTCCGATCTTCGCGCCGCTCCTGATTGTAGTAGCCGTAGCTCCAGAGGATGCCGACACCGATCAGGTTCTGTTTTAGATCAAAGGCGCTGCGCATATGGCTGCCCGCCAAAAAGCCCAGTCCGCCGGAGTAGATTTTGAGCGCCTGATGGATACCAAACTCCATAGAGAAGTAGGCCACCTTGGTTTGGTATTTGGGATCGATTGCGTAGGGAAACTGCACGGGAAAGAACCTCCTAAGATAGTTTATTAAGTGGGGCGAAGCTGACGCTACTGGCCGATTTTGCGACCCAGATCGCTTAGGATATTCTCCAGATCTGTCTCAAGCCGTCCGAGTGCGTCGCCTAAGCGAGCGGTCTCGAAAAGGACATAGCCGTGGCGATCGTTGCTGCGCGCAGAGCGTTTGATGTAGCTTTTAAGCCCATTCTCCTCATATCCCTCTGAGAGGAAGTGGCGGCAGCCATCCTCGACCACACGGTAGCGCCCACTACTTTCACCGCTCTTTTTGAGGGTAAACTCCACCACGACCGACTGGTGTGCGCCGCTCTCTAGAAACTGTGTGATCGCCTCAAGTACGCTTTTTCTAGCCCGGTTATCCAGCGCCATCTCCTGCCCTTTTGCTAAGATGGGGTCATTATAGCCCAAATAGCGGCGGTTACAAGGGGTTGGCGGTCTAAAAGTGTAAAAATAACAGAGCGGTTTCTAAATGGATGGGTTCAGGGGGAAAAAGAGCAGAAAAAGATGGTGCGGCCGGCGAGACTCGAACTCGCACGGGTTGCCCCACTACCCCCTCAAGATAGCGTGTCTACCAGTTTCACCACGGCCGCAGAAGTTAAAAAAGAGGGCCGGGAGCCCAAGGCCCCCGGAAAAGCCCTTACATAAAGGGGTTAGCGTACAGCGCGATAATCGCGAATACGAGGGTATAGATCACCTGTGCTTCGATCATCGCAATCGCAATGAACATGGTGGTCATCAGTTTGCCACCCATGCCCGGATTGCGAGCGGTGCCAGCGATAGTGGCAGCAGCGGTGCTACCCATACCAACCGCGCCACCCAGAGCAGCGATGCCCAGACCGACTACGGCAGCCAGTACTGAGTAGGATTGAAGCATCTCACCGGCAGCAGCGCCCGCATCGGCGAAAGCGGCTGTGGCAAGAGCGGCGAAGAGAAAGAGAATCTTTTTCATCGTAGGACTCCTAAAAATGTGTCAAAGCCCCGTTCGGCTTGCGTATCCCTACTTAACGGCTTTGCGGACGAGATTGTACCAAAGCGGCCTTAAAAAAAGCCTTACTGAACCTTCTCTTTAATGTTGAGTGCAATCTTCTTGCGATCGTCCTGACCCTCAAAGATGGCGGTGATCGCATCGCCTTCGCTGAAGTGATCGCTGAGGGTGCGAATGCGCCGTCCATCGGCACCGATTTTAGAGATGTGTACCAGGCCGCTACTGCCATCGGGCAGCTCCGCAAAGAGGCCAAAATCGGCCACCTTGACCACCTTGGCCGGCAGCTCCTGGCCGGGCTGGTAGCTGCTAATGGTGTTCTCGCGCCGTCTTTGACCCCCGCCACTCGCGGCGATGCGCTGGATCTCACTGACCGCATCGGCGAGCCGATCGGCATCGGTGCCGCGCACCTTCACGCCACCGCTCTCGCGCTCGAGATCGATGGTCACATCGAAGCGCTCGATCAGGTCGCGAATCGTTGCGCCCGCTTTTCCGATCACATCCACGACGCTTTTGGGGTCGATTTTGAAAAACTCCACCACCGGTAGGCCCTTGCGGTTGATGACGATGTGCTCACACGCCGCCTCCATCTGCCCTAGGATGTTCAGCCGCGCGGCTTTGGCCTTCTCTAAAGCGCTTTTAAGCAGGCTCAGCTCGATGCCACCGAGTTTGATATCCATCTGCAAAGCGGTGATACCCGCGCTGCTGCCAGCAACCTTAAAGTCCATATCCCCGTCGTGATCCTCTAAGCCGGTAATATCGGTCAAAACCGCATGGCGATCGCCCTCTAAAACCAGCCCCATCGCCACACCGGCTACCAGCCTTCGCATCGGTACCGCCGCCCCCTTTAGCGCCATGCTGGCACCGCAGACAGTGGCCATGGAGGAGGAGCCGTTGGACTCCAGAATCTCGCTGACGATACGGATGCTGTTCTCATAGGCGGGATCGACCATCGCCTCGATCGCCCGCTTGGCCAGGTTACCGTGTCCGAGCTCGCGGCGCCCTGGGGGGCCGATCCGCCTGGCCTCGCCAACGCTGTAGCCGGGGAAGTTGTAGTGCAGCATTAGCCGCTCCTGGGTCTGGTTCTTATCGGTCAGCCGCTCCTGGCTCTGGCGATCGTTATCCCCCCCCAGGGTGGTCACCACCAGCGCCTGGGTTTCGCCACGGGTAAAGAGACAGGCGCCGTGTGCGCAGGGCAGGGGGTTGGTCTCGATACTGATGGGGCGAATCTCATCGAGGCTTCGCCCATCGGCCCGCTTGGCCTGATCAAGAATCTGGCGGCGCACCCGATCGCGTTTAATGCGTTCAATCGCCTCTTTGAGCGCTTTAGGATCGACCTGATCTTCGCCACCGTACGCCTCAAGCGCCTTTGCGGCGATCGCTTTTAGTGCGCCACCGCGCTCGCTTTTAGCCATCTGCTCCAGGGTCGCTTCGATCGCCGCGCCGTAGTCGCGCTCAACCCGCTCGATGAGCTCGCCCTGTAGCGCTTCGTCTTTGAGTGCCCAGTCGGTGCGGGTTTTGCTCAGGGGTTTAAAGGCGTCGCCATAGCGGCCAGCCGCTTCGGTGATGTGTCTTTGGGCCAGGCCGATATACTCGAGCAGATCCGCTTCATCGATCTCGCTTTGGGGGTCTTTTTGCGCCTGACCTTTGGTGGGCCAGAGCCCCTGCATCTCGATCATCAAAAGCTCTTCGTGCGTACCGCAGACAAAGAGATCCAGCGTGCTTCTCTCCAGCTGGCTGAGGGTGGGATTGAGAATCGGCTCATCGGCCAGCAGGGCAACGCGGGCAGCGCAGACCGGCTTCTCAACCGGCAGACTGCTGACCGTCAGAGCCGCCTGGGCAGCCAAAACCGCCAACCGCTGCAGATCCGCCTCCTCATCACAACTTAAGACGGTGACCGCCACCAGTACCGGATAGTAAAACCCTTTAGGAAAGAGGGGGCGAATGGTGCGATCGACAATGCGGGAGGTGAGGGTCTCAAAATCAGAGGGCTTCGCTTCGCGCTTAAAAAAGCCGCCGGGGATTTTACCCGCCGCGTAGCTCTTCTCCATATACTGCACCGTCAGGGGCAGGAAATCTTCGCTGACCGGTTCGTGATCGCAGGTGACGGTTGCGAGCAGGATGGTCTCGCCCTCCTGGAGCCAGACGGCACCGTCGCTCTGTCTGGCGTGTTTATTAAAAGTGTAGTGTTCGGTGCGCCCGGCCAGGGCGATATCGAGGGTGGTTGGATTCATGTGTTTCCTTTGGGTATATCGTTATCTGAGGGCTCGATCGAGCAGGTGGTGGCATCGAAGGGTTCGATATGGGCAAAGTAGGCGCGACTCTCGACAAGGTTGGCCATCTGGTGGACAAAAAAGGCGTCATCGACCAGACTGAAGAGCTCAGCCGCCAGACTCTCAGGCACCACCGGCAGCGCCACAGCCACCCTCGTCGGATTCATGGCAAAGACCGTCTTGAGGGCGACCATCATCGTCAGCCCGGTATCGGCCCCCTCATCTACGAGCAGCACATTTTTGTTGTGTAGATTGGTGATGAGCTCGCCTTTGCGGTATTTGTAGAGGTAGGTGAGAATCTTCTCCTCATACTGGCGGGTCGCTTCGCCGTAAACGTAGTCGATGCTGATATCAAAGGCGTTGACCAGGTTTTGGTTGATCACAATCTCTTCGGTTTCGCTGACAACGGCGATCCAGCACTCTTTATTGTTGGGTGCGGGAACCGGCTCGGTAAAGAGGAAATCGAGATGTCCACCGATTGCCCGGGCGATCCCTTCGGCGAAAATCACGCCGTTTTCGCTCAGTGCCAGCACCTCCCACCGCTCTTTGCGCATCTGGGCGATCGGCATGGTTGCCAGGAGTTTGGATAGCGCATCGGGCTGATCGTCAAACAGTACCATATCTGCCTCCTTGGCTAGGGAACCGCACCAGCGGTATTGATGAGCAGATGCTTGAGGTCATCATCCACGAAGTGGACCCCCGCGCCTACGAAAAAGTCGGCCGCATCACTGTTGAGGATGTTATCGTAACCGGCATAAAGGCCGACATGGCGCCAGGGCAGGTAGCGGGCCGTGAAGCGCAGGTGGGGGTTGCTACCCCGGATATCGTTGACCGCATTAAAGTCGTAGAGATCCATGGAGAGTTTAAGCCGATCGGCCTCTAAGAAGCGATCAAGCCCCACCCCGCCGGTGCTCTCGATAATCCCGGCGCGCAGGAGCCAGTCGCTGTAGCGTTTGCCCATCTGTGCGGAGATGAGGGTGGTGCCCTTCTCGTGTGTCTGGGGCAAAATCACCTCCCCATCGGCATCGGTGCGGCTTAGATCGGCGGTGCTGGTGAGATCGAGCATGTAGTAGTTGGAGGGGTTGGGCAGATAGGCCACCCCAAAGCGGGAGCGGCCGTACCCGTCGCCGAGCTGACGCTGATAGCTCAGCTCCACCTGCAGCTCCGCCTGATCGACCTTGCTCACCATCTCGTCGATACTATCGAGAGTCTCGCTCCCCTTTTTAAAGAAGGTGTCCACACTGGCGAGCGTCTCATTAATCGGCCCCCGGTTCTCTTGTAAAATCGCCAGAAGCTCATCTTCGATCGCCTCAAACTTGGCCACCATATCCGGCAGACGCTCATTGACCGTGCTGCCCATCTGGGCAAACTCCCGGCTGAGATCATCAATCTGCGCCATAATGGTCGGAAGCCGCTCGTTGATCAGGTGAGCGGTGTGGCGAAACTCTGCGGCGGTGGCGTTAATCCCCTCGGCCATCAGGCGAAACTCGGTGATGGTCTGTTGCAGCTCTTTTTGGGTCTTCTCATCAAAGGTGCGGTTGAGGTTGGCCGCAAACCGCTGCACCTCATCGACCGCCTCATCCAAAGTGGCGTGCAGCTTCACCTCACTGATGCGCCCGCCATCACCCAGGAGCGTGGGGCTGTTTCCGTAGAGAATGTTGATGTAGTTTCCACCCAGTAGCGACTCCTGGGCAACCACCAGAAGGGAGTCCTCGGCAATTTCGTTCTCGGCATAGATAAAGAGGGTGAGCTCCACCTGGCCACGCCGGATGCTCATCCGCTCGATGTAACCTGCTTCCACACCGTTGATACGAACCAGTGTGTTGGGCTCCAGACCATTGGCCACGGGGATCTGTGCGTGGATACGGTAGCCATCCTTGCCGAAGTTGATCACACTCTGTACGCGGGTGGAGAGCGCAAAGAGCGCAAAGAGGCCCAAAAGCACAAAGAGACAAACTTTTGCCTCTGCTCGCATTAACCGCGTTCCTCTTCATATAGCTGCTGGATAACTTCGCCCAGTGGGTTGAAGGTCAACCGAAGAAAGATTATATCATGGATTCTTGAATCGGTTTCGCCGCCACTTGTGGTGTAGGGGGTGAGGGTGCGTGCCAGACTCAGTTCGCTTTGCCAGCAGCCGCGGTTGTACTGGTAGGCCATCCGGTAGCGCCGCGTCTCATCGGTCATGAGATCCCGCTCGATCGCCCCTTCGATTCGGTGCGCGACATTGAAGCGGTGATGAGCACTCGCCTGCAGGTAGCGCTGATCCACGCCATCCCCGTCTGGATTGCGATACAGGTGGGTGAGGCTGTAGCCGGTATCGCCGCTTAGCTCAATGCTGCTGCTGGCACGCACCAGCGTGTGGTGCTCGTGGGAGTAGCGGCTGAGATTGCGCAGACTCAGGCGGCTGGTGGGGCGCCAGATCAGCTCATTTTCCAGCTCCAGCAGTGTGTTGTTGCGATCCATCTGTATCACCTGATTGGCGCGGTGGGTCAAAACCGCTGTGCCCCGCCGGTTATACAGATACTGATTAAGCCCCAGCGAGAGGCTCGCATCGGAGAGTTCACCGGCCTGACGATCGCGTGAGAAGTCGTTAAAAAACTCCCCGCGGCGCGTGTGCTCCAGCGGCTCGTGGTAGGTGGCACTGAGTCCCAGGGTGTGAAAGTGGGCCTTAAAGTCTCGTGCCAGCATCGTTGCGACACTGAGGCTGAGACTCTCGCGGCTATCGACCCCCCGGGTGGTCTCATCGTCGTAGTCGATCTGGTAGCGATCGATCTGGTAGACACCGCTTAGCTGCAGGTAGTCATTGAGTACAGAGGTGTGATAGCCCACCGGCAAAACCGCCCGCAGCTCCTGAGCCTCCAGCCCCTCCTCGCGGCTGTAGTTGCGGTAGCGCAGATCCAGTGAGTAGAGCAGGTTTCTATGAAAGAGGGGGCGGCTAAAGAGGTGACCATGCCCCTCGGGCTGAATCTGCACCAGATCCTTTCGGTTGCTATCGCGCAGATCCTTAAAGTGGCGCAGATAGAGACCCCCATAGCCGGCATCGACTTTGTAGAAGTAGTCCAGCTCATCGGTGAGGATGTGCCCCACGGAGCGATCGCGCTTATCCGGGTCGATCGACTCCACCTGTAGATAGTCCACATCGCTATACTCCTGATAGCGCAGGCGCAGCCCCTCCTGGTGGTGGCTGCGCGGTGACGAAAAGAGGCGGGTGCGCTCATAGTCCAGCTCGACACCGTAGTGGCGGCGATTTTCGATCTCATACTCCTCTTGAAAACTGGAGCGCTCTTTAAACTCCCCGGCGCTTAGCTGCCCTTTAGAGTGGGGCGAATCGACAAACCGCAGCGTTGCGGCCACCCCTTCGCCCCGGCGGGTTCGCGTCTGGTGCCACAGCTCCAGATCCCACCAGTCGTGCGGCGCAAGATAGAGCGGCTGCTCAAAGAGCGTCCCCTCACGGCGGGAGTAGCCAAACCGGGGAAAGAGCAGACCGCTTCGGCGGGTCATATCGGTCGAGTGGCCAAAGTAGGGGGTGTATAAGACCGGCACATGGCCGGCGTAGAGCCGGGCGTTGTAGAGATTGAGCCACTGCGCCTCCTGGTGGTGCGTCGCCCGTGAGAAGCGGATCGACCAGTCCGGGCCGTGGGGGGTGCAGCTTGAGAGGGTGCCGGAGTAGACATGAAGCACCCCCTCTTCGTGGTACGCCTCATCCCCCGAGAGCCAGAGACCGCTTTCGTTGAAGTGGGCATAGAGGTTATCGCTCCACCCCTCCGGGTGTGCGCCCCCTTGCAGGCGCAGATAGTCGGTGATAAAGGTGGTTTTCGCTTCGGCATCGTCGAAATAGACATTGCCGAAGAGCTCCGCGCTCTCCGCCTGCTGGCAAAGAATCAGGCGGTTGGCCCTTAAAAAGCGGCTCTCATCGCGCAGCAGCACATCCCCGCTTGCGCGGGTGGTGTTTGCCTCCTGTTGAACCCGATCGGCGTAGAGCTCATAGCGCTGCTGCCCAAAGAGCAGCGAAGCGCTGAGAAGAAAGAGTGCCAGCGCACCCTTAGGGCTGCACGACAATGGTGCGCCCAATCTTATCCTGCCAGGTCTGGCGGTTGGGGTTGATCCAGGCCCAGATAAAGCCCAGATAGAAGAGCCACTCACTGATGGCGCGCATCGAACCCCTGGCCAGCGCCGCCATAAAGGGGGGCTTGCCCAGATCGTCGATGGTGATCACATAGATCTTCTGCCACAGTTTGCCCAGTGTCGCGCCATAGAGGGTGACAAAGATCGCGTGGTAGGCGATTTTGAGCGCCACAATCCACATCACCACCTCATTAAGCGACTCCAGACTCTGGGTGACCGTGCTAGCCGAGGCGATCCGATCCCAAAAGGCGACAAAGACCAGCAGGCTGATAATCAGCTCATCCACAATAAACGCCTTCACCCGCTTGGGCATCGGGGCTAAAGAGAGCCCCTCGCGCACCAGATCCCGCTCGAGCCGCTCATCCATCCTGCTCTCCTGTAACCTGCCAGGCGATATCCCGGCGGTGCTGTTTGCCCTCGAAGTGGACACGATCCATCAGGCGGTAGGCGGCATCGCGCGCTGTGCGGACATTTTCGCCCAGCCCGACGCAGACGAGTACCCGCCCACCGGTGGCCATCAGCTTCTCGCCTTCGCGCTTCACCCCGGCGTAGGCGATATGGGCCTGTTCGCTCTGGGCACCCGCTTCGACGGTGATGGCGGCCGGTGGCGTGCTTTTATAGGGGTAGTGGGCACTCGCGGCCACGACGCCCACCGCGCAGAGGGGCTTAAAGCGCAGCTCAATCCCCTTCAGATCGCCGGTGGCCGCTTTGTAAAAGAGCTCGGTTGCCGGGGTTTGTAGTAGCGGCATCAGCGCCTCACACTCCGGGTCGCCAAAGCGGACATTAAACTCCAGCGTATAGGGCTCATTATCAACCACCATAATCCCACAGAAGAGCACCCCCTCAAAGGGGTGGCCATCCTTTTTCATCCCCGCTACCGTGGGGGCGATGATGCGGGTTTGGATCTTCTCCATCAGCTCCGGTGTGGCCAGGGGGGTGGGGCCATAGGCCCCCATGCCGCCGGTATTGGGCCCCTCGTCGCCATCAAGCAGCCGCTTGTGGTCCTGGCAGGCGGGCAGCACCACGAAATCTTCGCCATCACACAGCGCGAAGACCGAGAGCTCAAACCCGTCTAAAAACGCCTCAACCACGACGCGATTGCCCGCCTGGCCGAAGAGGTTGCCGCTGAGCATATCCCGCGCGGTCGCTTTGGCCTCGGCGTGATCGCGGGCGATAATCACCCCTTTGCCCGCACAGAGCCCATCGGCCTTAACGACGATCGGCGCGCTTAGGGTGTCGATAAACCGCTCGGCCGCCTCGATCGATTCGGTTTCGATGTAGGGGGCGGTGGGGATCTGGTGGCGTGCAAGAAAGTTTTTCATAAAGGCCTTCGAGCCCTCCAGCTGCGCCGCGGCGGCGGTGGGGCCGAAGATGTTCAGTCCGCGATCGCGGAAGCGATCGACGATGCCGCCGGTGAGGGGATCTTCAGGTCCGACGACGGTGAGGTCGATCCCCTCAGCCTGGGCGAAGTCGGCCAGCGCTTCGTGATCGCTGATGGCCAGATTGGTTCCCAGATCGGCTGTGGCGCCGTTTCCGGGGGCGAAATAGAGCTTTTGGCAAGCCGGATCGGCTTTAAAGATGCGTCCAATGGCGTACTCGCGTCCGCCGCTTCCGATAATCAGTACATTCATAGGAGAGTTGCCTCAATTGTTAAACACCGAACGGACGTTCACGCCAGTGATTTTGGTCATTCGTCACATAAGAAAGGGGGCGGCTGGTCCCTTTAGGCGGCAACTTCATCGTCTGCAGCAGACTCAAGCGAAGCCACCGACACACCGTTTCCAAACGGGCCCCCGAAACGAACAACTTGTCGACCCAAATAGATAGCGGGTAGCGTTCCGTTCAGCTTGATCGCATTCTAGCAGGGGCTGAATCAATCACCGCTTAGTTTGTGAGATAGCGCCGCAGGGTGTGGAGCCACCGTTTGGGTCCCTTTAGGGGGAGCAGCTCCACCTGCAGGTGGTGGCCCGATGCGCGCCGAAGCAGACTGATAAGCGGCTCGTGGCGATCGGGGTAGTCGGTGCGGGTGTGGCTGCCGCGCGATTCGTGCCGGTGCAGTGCCGAAAAGACCATCGCTTCGGCGATATGCAGCGCGTTTTTCAGCTCCAAAATCGCCGTCAGCTCGACATTGCCCTCGGGGGTTTTATCGATGCAGTGCAGCCCGCCGGTGAGCCCCTGAAGGTACTCGATATACTCCAGTGCATCTAAAAGCCCCGCCTCATGGCGAAAGATCCCCGCTTTATCCATCAGGGCGCGCCCCAGGCTTTTTCGGATGGCGCCGGTGTTGAAACGGTTTTCGCCCTCCAGATGGTAGGCAACCAGCGCGCGATCGGCGCGCAGATCCTCATCGGCAATCGTCTCGGGGGCTTTGGGCCGCCCCGAGGCGGCACGGGTGCCAATCAGGCGACCAAAGGCGACCGCCTCGAGCAGGCTGTTGCCCCCCAGGCGGTTGGCCCCGTGTACGCCGCTGCAGGCGCACTCACCGCAGGCGTAGAGCCCTTTGATGCCAGTCTGCCCCTGGGCGTTGACGACGATACCTCCCATGGTGTAGTGGGCTGCCGGGGCGATCTCTACCAGTTCGCGGGTGACATCGACCCCTTTTTTGATGGAGGCGGCACGCATAAAGGCGGGCAGACGGCGCTCAATCACCGCCGGATCGAGGTGGCGCACATCGATATAGACCGGACTGTTGGCCAAGATGCGCTTAGCAATCGCTCGCGAAAGGCGATCGCGGGTCTGAAGCTCGTCGGTAAAGCGTTGCCCCTCGCCATCGACCAGATAGCCCCCTTCGCCCCGTACCGCCTCTGAGACCAGCTCGCCTGAACCGGCCAGTGTGGTGGGGTGAAACTGCACAAACTCCAGATTGCTCAGCTCCAGACCCGCTTTGAGTGCCGCAGCCAGCAGATCGCCGGTGGTGCTAAGAGGGTTGGTGGTGTAGCCGGCGTAGATACCCCCAAACCCGCCGCCAGCGAGCACTACCTCTCTGGCGGCAATCGCTTCGACGCTGCTTTTTTGTTGATTGAGCAGCGTGACGCCGGTGATGGCGCCGCGCCGGTGTGAGAGGCTCAATAAAAAACGCTGGGTTAAAAAGACCACCCCCGCTTCGCGGCAGGCGCGCATCAGGGCCTGTGTCAGCGCTGCGCCGGTTCGATCGGCGACAAAACAGGTTCGCTTTTTGCCGGTGCCGCCGAAGCTGCGCTGGGCAATGCGACCCTCTTTATCGCGATCGAATCCGGCACCGAGCTTCTCCAGCCACTCGATGGTGCGCGCCCCTTCGGCACAGAGGGTGTGTGCCAGCGTCTCATCCGCCAGGCCGTCGGCCCCTTTTATGGTGTCTGCGGCGTGCTCTTTAGGGGAGTCCTCTTCGGTGTGGGCCAAAGCGGCGTTGATGCCGCCACTGGCCATGGCGCTGTTGCTCCGAAGGGGGTTGCCTTTGGTGATGACCACCACCGATCGCTTCGCATCACGGGCGGCCAGAGCGGCACTCAGCCCGGCCAGACCGGTGCCGACAACCAGCACATCGCAGCTCTGCACGGTTTTAGTACTTCAGGCGTACAAGGCCGTCGTGCTTTTGGACCTTCATCTGACAGACCAGACGCGCATTTTCGCCCACATCGGGGAAAGCGGCGAGCACCTTCACCTCTTTTTCGGTTTTGGGGGTGAGGTACTCCATACCGTTCATTACCTCTACGATACAGGTTCCGCATTCACCGTCACGGCACCCAAAAGGCAGGCCGCTGCCCATCTTCTCCATGATATCCTGCAGGGTTTCGCCCGGTTTGACATTGGCTGCCAGAAAGTCGTTGACGACTTCGATTCGTGTGGTCATGATGACTCCAATCAAGGTGTAGTTGCTGCCGAGTCGGCATGGGAGTATGTTAGTGATTTTTTGGGCTTAGAGCTGCACAAAATCTAGGCAGTCAGCTCTGCAGGGTGGGTTGGTCACTGCTGAGCTGATCGAGCAATAGACCAAGGGTGCTACTCTCTAGATCCATCAGTCGGGCCACCTCGGCTAGATCGATTCGGCCAAATTCGACCATATCAAAGAGCCGCATCAAAGGGCGACGGCAGCAGCTTTTGTTGCATCCGGTCACCAGTTTTTTGGCTTTAGGGTAGGGCAGGGAGGTGTTTTGAAAGAGCGTGATCGCCTCGGCGACGCTCTTTTCGCCGCAGGCGCAGATGGTGGTGCTGAGCAGATCGGCTTGGGACATACTGGCTCCTTGGGTGGCCGTTAGTCTTTATAGTAGCCCGTTCGATCGAGGATGATTGATTAATTTTTATTCAGGTAGAGCCAGTCGCAGGATGAGGCGCACCAGCCGTTCGCGTGCCAGAAGCGGGGTGATGTCGCTCGCCTCAGAAACCTGCAGGGTTAGATGGCTCTCCGGTGAAAAGTAGCTTTGCAGATGGAGGGTGTGTTCGCGGGTGTGCTGGGTGGTGCCCGGGGCGAAGCCGTTTTGCGATCCGATCTGGTAGTCGATCACCCCGGCAGCGGCGACTAGCGGCACGCCAAAGGGGTCAAAACGGCTACCCGCCACCAGACGCACACTGTCGGTATCGGCGATATTGGCGTGGTTGGTGGTTAGCCCTGTGATCTCGCTGGCGGTGACCGATAGGGGGCTAATGAGTGTGCCGTTTAAGACCGTGCCGGGATTGGCTGGAACGCGGCTGGCGGTCAGATGGGCAAAGGATCCCGCCTCTTTCCATCCTAGCCGTGCTTGATACAGGCGGCTGTCGATCCTCTCTGCATGGTGCCGTTCGCCGTAGAGATTGGCCCCCATATCCTGCTGCCAAAGCACACCCGCATCTAGCGCAAAGGCCCCGTATCGGCTTGGGATCTGCTCTTGCCAGCGTAGATCGGCGACCCAGAAAAGATCCTCAAAGGCGTAGCCCCATCCGCCGATCGTGCGCCGATCGGTAGTGTGGTGCAGGCCGATCGCGGCGGCTTTGAGATCCGGCGCGTTGCTGCCTAGGATATGGGTGCCGATCGGCACAAACCGCCCCACTTGATAGCCGCGCCCATAACCGAGTGCGCCATAGGGGTGATCGGGCGGGGCGCTGTTGGAGGCGCTGGAGGCGGCGATGCGGTGCAGGTAGATCGCTTCACTTGTCCAGTCGCCACTTCGCCAGCTAAGGCGGAGCGCTTCGTAGCTGCTAGGCAACATACGCTGGTTGGCCCCGATAAAGCCGGTATCGATCAGCTGCCGTCCGGTGGTGAGGGTGAGGCGATCGGTCTGAAAACCCGCCGAAGCTTCGGCCAGATAGGCAAAACTCTCACCGTGGTGATCGAGCAGACCGATGTCGTTTTGGTGCGGGTTGGTTGAGAGGGTGTTGAGCCGGGTGCTGCTGTGCGCCACGGCCCGAAAGCGCCATCGATCCGGCTGCCACTGCGCTCCAGCCTGCAAACCCAGCGCCGTGCTGCGGGCGGCAAGTGCGCTGCTGCCGTAAACTTGCTCGCCATCTAGAGTGTGGCGCAGATCCCGCTGCAGGGAAAAAAGCTGCATATCTATGATCGGCGTGAGTGCCGCCTCGGCCCATAAGAGATTGACACATAAAAACCACAGCCCGACACCCCGCACATCTACCCCCTTAGTCTGAAGGGCGGATTCTAGCTAAATGGCTTTAAGAGTTTGGGGTAGAGAGGGGATGCGTAGGGTGAAGCGCGCGCCTTTGGCGGTGTTGGCTGCCTCGAGGGTGCCATGAAGCCGCTCTTTGGTCATCATCATGGCGATCGCTAGCCCCATGCCGGAGGTGCGGCTGAGCTTTTGGCTGACAAAGGGATCAAAAATCGCACCAATCGGCTCTAGGCGGATGCCGCCGCCATTGTCTTCGACGGTGACGGTTAGCCACTCCTCTGTTAGTGTCAAGTCGATATGGATGGTGCCGTTTTCGGTCTGACGCTCTTTGAAGATATCTAGAGCGTTGTCGATCAAGATGATCATCACATGGCCAAAGGCGTTGGCGAAGTTGGTGATGCGGATGGACTCGTGGGAGGTGCTGATGCGGATTGTTGCCATGCCCGAGGCGATCTTACCACTGAGCAGGTTTTCGATCTCGATGATGTGTTCGATGGGGCAAAAGGGCGCACGGGCGTGATCGTTGGTGTAAAAGCCCTGAAAATCCTCTGTCACCTGATGGATATAAGAGAGGCTAGAGTGCAGGGACGGCAGGAGTTCATAGATCGCCTCTTTGGCCTCTTGGGGGCTTTTGTGTTCTAGATGGGCCTCCATCTCGGTAAGGAGTGTACCGAGCCGTACGACGGGGACTTTCCACTGGTGGGTGATGTTGCCCACCGTTTGACCGATGGCGGCAAAGCGCGACTGTAAAAGCAGCAGGCGGCGATCCATCTCACGCTCCTCTTTGATGCGACGAATGCGCAGCCCCATCGCCAAAGAGAGCAGTACCAGATCAAGCAACACCCCAAAAGGAGCCACCGCCCTAAAGAGCTCCCCCAAAGTCAAGAGTCCGACAGTCGCCATCAGGGTCACACACAGACTCAAGGCCAAAATCGCCTGACCGATAAGATAATAACCCGATCCTGGGATATGGTGACGCATACCGATGAGGGCCACCGGCAGGGTCAAAAAAACAACCACTAGCATCATTAAGCTCACCGCTGGACTAAGCGCGATGAGCCACTCTGGCCACCGATCTGCCCCTAGTGTGAGCAAAAAGACCCCCGTCAAAAAGAGCAAAAACCCCTGCAGTACACGATGGTAGCGCGGTGCGATCTCTCGGGTTTGGAAAAAGAGCATAGCAAAGGCAACCATCCCGATCAGGATCAGAGGTGGCATCATCACCGTGAGCAGCATCCAAGGCGTAGGCGAAAGCCAGGGCAGCAGGATAAAAATGAAACCGTTTAAGGTGTAATAAAAGATCAAAAACCCCGCCCCCACCACCACATAGGGGAGAAAGATCCAGATGCGCAGCTGAAAAAAGATCATTGTGTTGTAGATGATCAGCCCTAGCAGCAACCCGCCCATCAGCCCCCAGAGAACCGATTCGACCAAAGTAGCCAGGGAAAACTGCGTTGGGGTGCTGAGGATAAAGTGCGCTTCGGTTGGCCCGAAATTGACGATGCGGGCATAGAGCGTGAGCCTCTCGTCCGCTTCGAGGATGAGGCCAGCGGCGGGGTAGTTGTGCATCAGCGGTTTGGCCTCTTTTGGCTGCAAAAGTCCGATGGCGTAGTGTTCGATCGACTGATCTGTGCGGATGAGGTAGAGATCGAGGTAGTTGGTGTTGGCTCTTGGGCTGTGCAGGATGAAGCGTTGTGTCTCGTTGCTTGGGTTGTGTAGCGTGAAGCGTATCCAGACGGGGTGATCGAGATAGCCAAGATTGTGCCGTGATAGGGGCTGGTACTCAGCCTCTAGGGCCCCTAAAAGATCGAGTGTGCCCGTGTGATCGTGGTGGACTTGCGAAAAGGGCAGGGTGCTGTTTGGTTTGCTCAGGCTGCTGAGATCAAACACACTTTGGGCCCAGAGCAGACCCGCAGATAAGAGCACCAGCCAGAGGCTCTTCAAGGCAGCAGATACCCCATCTCTTTGACACAGCTAAAGCTATCTTTGCCTATCTTCTTGCGCAGGCGCAAAACGAGGTTTCGCAGTGCCTGATTGCTGGCCTGTTCGTTGGGATAGACCCAAGCGGTGATCGCCTCAAAGCTGACTAGTTTGCCCCGCTGGGACAGTAGCAGCTCTAAGAAGGCCACCTCTTTTCGGCTGAGACTCACCTCGCCCTCTAGGGTGAGAAGTGTTTTTTGGGTGCGATTGTAGTGGATGGTGTCGGTGATGGGGGTTTGTAGTGCGTCGATCTCGTGAAGGTTGGTGGCGATTTTGCCCAGAGCGGCTTTGAGTTTGTAGAGCATGACCGGCTTGACCATATAGTCGATGAGGTGCAGCCTGACCGCCTCCATCAGATCGGGTATATCCTGATAGCTACTAATGATCATGATCGGCAAGGTGCGATCTTGACTGCGTATCCGGGCGGCAAGACTCAGGCCATTTAGCCGGGCCATACGAATATCAAGCAGCACCACATGCACCTCTTCGCGTTCATACAGCTCCCATGCGCTTTGCCCATCTTCTGCCACCAGCACACGGCCAAAAAAATACTCCAGCGTTTTGGTCATGGAGCCACGCAGCTGCGCATCATCCTCGGCATAGAGCACAGTGACTTGCTTTAGATCCTGAATTGACATGGTTTGATCCCCCCTCTCTTTGGTCCTAATTATTGGGGAGTTAGGTTGCTTCCAAGTTGCTTGTTTCTAGCTTTTTTGAAAAATCGCGTCAGTGTGCGCAGAAATTGCAGCTTTGAGACACGGGTGAGACATTGACTCTGTAAGATGGGCGGCAAAATCCAAACCAAGGAGCAGAAGATGGGACAAGAAGGTTTAAGTTTGCGCATGTTGTGTTATCTAAAGTCATAGACTGTGATAGTTACAAGATTTGAAGTTAGTACTTCTAATCTTAAAAGAATATATTTTTTAGCTAAAAGCTAGGTTATATATTCATAAATTTATTATACGAAGGAGAAGGAATGAAACAGGCATTCATAAAGTTTTTAGCAATATTGA
>PWVP01000204.1 GCA_003561815.1 Campylobacterota bacterium
GACCAGCTCATCGACCAGTACGGCAAAGCGCCCATGCTCATTCTCGGCGCAAACCAGCGTTGATTCCCAGATGGGCGGCTTCTCGTTATCCAGGCTGAGGATTTGGTTAAGACGCACCACCGGCAGCAGCTCATCGCGCAGATTGACAAACTCCCCTTTGCCCTGTGCCGAGTGCACGATCGACTCATCGGGGCGGAACGACTCGACGATGGAGAGGGTGGGGATAATAAAGGTCTCACCGGAGCTGCGAACCAGCATCCCGTCGATAATCGCCAGCGTCAAAGGCAGCAGGATACGGAAGGTGCTCCCCTCCCCCAGCTTGGACTCGATCTCAATCTTGCCGCGCATACTCTCGATAAAGCTGCGCACCACATCCAGCCCCACGCCACGCCCGGAGATATCGCTCACCTTCGCAGCGGTCGAGAAGCCCGCCTGGAGGATAAAGTTATACACCTGAGCATCGCTCAGGTCATCGCCTTCGGAGGCGAGTCCCCGCTCGATCGCCTTTTTCAGTACGGCGTCGCGATCGATCCCGCGCCCATCGTCACCAATCTCAATAGCGATGCTGCCGCCTTTGTGGTAGGCGCGCAGAGTGACCACCCCTTCGCTGCTCTTGCCCGCCTGCTTGCGGGTCTGGCTATCGGGCTCGATGCCGTGGTCGATAGCGTTTCGAATCAGGTGGATGAGCGGATCGGAGAGCTGATCGATCATGGTCTTATCGATCTCGGTATCCTCCCCCTGAACCGTCAGCCGGATCTCCTTATCGACCTTTTTAGAGGCGTCGCGCACGACGCGGCGCATCTTGTCAAAGGTGTCTTTGATGGGTACCATCCGCAGACTCATCACGCGGTTTTGGATGAGCCGCGTAATCTTAGAGAGGGTCTCGATGGTCTTGTTAAGCCCCTCGTCATTAAGCTCCTGGATCTGGTTGTTCTCCCCCAGAAAGTTCTGGGCAATCACCAGCTCCCCAACCGAGTCGAAGAGCTCATCAAGCTTGGCGGTATCGATCTTGACAAAGGAGCGCGCCTCGGGCTTTTTGCCCGCTGCGGCGTTGGCGGCTGGCGCCTTTTTGTCGCTCTGGGCCGGTTTGGCCGCTTCGGCGCTTTTGGGCGCAGACGCAGCCGGTGTCTGCGGGGGTGTGTCCGCCTCCTCCTCGGGTGCCGGGGCGGCCGCCTGGGCACCATCACCGCTTTCGGGCAGCGCGAGAGGTTTGACGGCATACTCCTCATCCTCTAAAAACTCAAAGATCTCCTCGATCGCCTCCTGGCTTTGGCGGCTGGCCAGACGAATCGTGACCGGGCCGAGATAGCAGTGCTGCATATTGAGCTCATCCAGGGGCGGTACGCGGCTAAGATCCCAGTTGGAGTCGATGATGTGGCCCGCTTCGCTGAGCAGCTTAAAGAAGGTGGCGTGGTCGTAACCGCGAAAGTAGATATCCTCGTCAGTCTTAAGGGTGATCTCATAGAGCTTCTCACCGGGGGCGAGATCGAGTGCGGGCTCCTCCTCTTCGGGGTTGCCAAACTCAGCACTGAGATCTTCTTGCGCGGCGCTTGGCGCCTCACTCGCTGCCGGGGCGCTGCCATCGAGAATGGTCTGGATAGCTGTCAGACACGCCTGGTAGTTCTCCGGCTCCCCCTCGATACCCTCAAGCTCGTAGCGCATCACCTCCTTAATCAGATCCACCCCCTCTAAAAAGAGGTCGATGGTCTCAGTGGAGATCTCATCATCGCTGGAGCGGTAGTAGTCCAGTGCATCCTCGAAGTGGTGGACAAACTTGCCCAGACGGCTAAAACCAAAGGAGTTGGCACTGCCTTTGAGGGTGTGCACCCCGCGGAAGAGTTCGCCTAAGATGGCTTTATCGGCGGGGTTCTCTTCGAAGTTGAGGATCTCCACATCGAGCTTCTCGATGATCTCGCTCGCCTCCTCGACAAATATCTCTTTTAGTCGTTCTTTGTCCATGCCTCACCCCATCTAAAGATCCCGAGCTGGCCGAGTGTGTAGTCTTTGGTGTCAAAGAGCGCGATCTCGAGATCGGGTTTGCTCTTTTTCAGGCTGGCGAGCAGCTGAAAGAGGGCGGAGGAGCCAAAGCTCTCAGGCGCCTCCTCCTCGAAATCGATTCCGTCGATAAACTCCAGCCGGGGCTTGGCAAACGCCGCGAGCTCCTGCACCTCGTTTAGATCCGCCTCGATCGAGACCACCAGTCGATCCCCGTCGATATACATCTGCTATCCTTTGCCCGCCAGTGCGGCTTCAAGTTCGGCCATCTCCTCCGGGCTGAAGATAGCGGAAAGATCTAACACCATGATAACCTCATCCCCAGAGCGGATCATCTTCTCGATAAAGTTGGCGCTAATCTGCCCCCCAAACTCCGGCGGCTCGCTAAACTGATCGGGCGTGGTGGTGCACACCTCCTCGACCCGATCGACGATGAAGCCGATCTGATCGGTTCCGATCTGGATAATGATGATCGCCGTATGCATATCCGGTTCGCGCAGCTCCATATTGAAGCGCATGCGGGTATCGATCACCGGAATAATAATGCCGCGCAGGTTCATTACGCCGCGCAGATAGTCGGGGGCTTTGGGGACGCGAGTGGTCTTCATCAGAGCGATAATCTCTTTGACCGCGAAGATGCTCACACCGTAGTACTCCTCGCCCAGATAGAAGGTTAAGAAGCGCTCACTCTGCTGCGCCTGATCCCCCTCGCGCTCCTTGTCCATTTAGACCCCCAGCACCATCTTAATGGACTTGACCAGCTTCTCATCGCTAAAGGGTTTGACCATCCAGCCGGTTACGCCGATCGATTTGCCCCGGGTCTTCATCTCAGCGGAGCTCTCGGTGGTGAGCACCAAA
>PWVP01000124.1 GCA_003561815.1 Campylobacterota bacterium
AAACGCTTAAAGAGCGTAGCGAAAACTCCCGTCAGCTCTTTGGGGCGGCCAGCGTGATTGATGCCCGTTTTCGTTATGAGTATGCACAGACGCTTTTTGAGCGCGACGGGCCGGGGGATCTCGAAAGCGCGCTTCTGCACAACGCTATCGCCCTGCTGGCGATCCGCCGTCATTTGGGCGAAAAGAGTTTGCAAGGCCGCCTTTATGAGGCCAATCTGCGTCCGATCGAGAGCCGCTACCGCGCCGATCACGACTTGCGCCGCTACGCCTATCTGGGCGATGTGGCGGGGATGGAGGCCGCGCTGAAAGCCGGTGCAAAGATTGATGCAGCCCATGAGAGCGGCATGAGTGCGCTGCTCTGGGCGGCCTATGGCGGGCAGGCTGAGGCGGCGCGGTTTCTTATCGCCCAAGGGGCTGATATAGAGGTGCTCAGCCGGTGGGGCTACTCGCCGCTGGCCTATGCGGCCCTGTCGGGAAATGAGGCGCTCTTTCAGATGCTGATCGAAGCGGGTGCGGATGCTACGCGCCGCTATGCCGATCCGGCGGGGCTGAATCCCTTTGAGCAGCCCGAACTACCGGAGGCGAGCGATCGCTACGGGGTGGATGAGTTGAGACAGATGGCCGCTGCGCCCGCTTCGGTGGTGGCCTTTGAGCCGGGTCGATTCGCCCCTGAAGCGCTTCAGGCTCAGGCGGCGCAGCTGATTCACGATCGCATGGGTGCCCGGAACCCCACGGAGTTAATTTTAAAGCTCGAAAAACTCCTGTTCCATGCCCACGCGCATGGCATCGAACTCGATCTAGCCGCCTTGCGTTCGCAGGCGAGTGGGCAGAAGGACTGGGCCACCGGACGGCTGGTCAATCTCTTTCGCCCGGTGCAGCTGCCTAGCGCTTACGGGCGCTAAGCACCTTAAAGCCCTGTGTGTCGCTCAAAACGCGGTGGGTTTTAAAGAGTGTGTTCAGGGTGCTCTCGTAGGGCAGATGGCGGTTGGCCACCAGATAGAGGGTGCCGCCGGATTTGAGCGCGTGGTGGGCGGTGCGGATAAAGGCTTGCCCGAGTGCCGTGTCGGCCTGCGCGCCGGTGTGAAAGGGCGGATTGGTCACGACCGCATCGTAATCACCGCCGCTTAGCGGGGCGGTGGCATCGCACCAGTGTACGGCGGTGCGATCGGCAGGCAGATTCAGCCGCGCCATTTGTGTGGCGGCGTAGCTGGCCTCATAGAGATCGATCTGGGCGATCGCGGGGTGGGTCTTGAGCAGTTCGCCACTGAGAAAACCCCAGCCGCCACCGAGATCGGCCACGCGCCCCGAAATTGGCTCTTTTTTCAGCGCGTCGATGAGTAGCTGCGAACCCGCATCCACTGCCGCGTGGCTAAAGATACCGGGCACGGTTTGGTACCCCGCTGCGATCGTCTTGGGTTCTTCGAGCGCGCGCCACGCTTTGAGCCGATCGCCATCTAGCGCGGCGCTGTTTTTGTGTGCCAGCGTGACCGTGCAGTGATGTTTGCTTGTGCTCTGTGCGCTGCCAAAAAGCTCACGCACCGCTTTGGCCAGCGTCTTGCCCCCGAGATTATTGGGTGCCACCGCCACCAGCGGCGCGCTCTCTTCGAGCCGATCGGCCAGCGTGGCCAGCGTGGCCAGGGTGGCCTCTTTGTGCTTGTCTGCCAGCAGCAGTGCACCGGGCAATGCGCCTTCTGGCAGGGCAGGGCACACCTCAAACCCCGCCGCTTTGAGCTTTTCGTAATCGGGATAAAACCCCTGCACACAAATAGGCCGGCTAAACGCACTCAAAAACGGATGCGTCTGGGCATGAACGATCGCCACACCCGTGCGATCCGCAAAGGGGTCGCCCTCTTTCTCGAAAAACCATTTGAGTGCTTCGTAAGTGTTCATGGCTCTAGCTGCTTTCGGTGTATGTGTATTTTAATTTGATAATTTTGTGTTCGGGGTCAATATTGTTGATGGCGTCATGGAGGTTGTATCCAAGATGTAGCAGCAGGAGTTCGATATCCTCGATCAGTCTGCCGCGTTTCATTTTGGGCGGGTTGTTGTGGAAAATGTCATTGCGCGCGCTACGGACTTTGGAGAACTTCTGGATGAGAGCCGTCTTGGTCGTGATGGCGGGGATGGTTTGCTGTTTGTAGCTCTTCTTTTGAAATAGGGGCAAAAAGAGGCTCCAGCAGGTTTTTAGTATCCACTCCAGATCACCCATTGAGAGCAGGTTGAAGAGATCGAAGCTTGTGGTGTCAGTGGTGATACTAAAGTGTTTATGGTTAGCAACCTGCCTTATTTTCTCTTGCAGTTTATGGTGGTGCGCATCTTTCGGGGGGCGGCTTAAGAACCAGTCATCGCTTTGGTCGCTGCTATAGTGGTTTGAGATGGTAATGGCCGTTTTTGAGCGGATGGCGATCTCAAAAAGATGTAGGAGCAAAAACAGCGACTGGTGCTCCCTGATTTTTTTGTTGTAGATATTCATAATGAGGGCAAAGGGGTCTTCGACCGGTTTTTGGCTGCGTCTTAGGAGGTGTTTGGCCTCCTTGGTCGCCTGCATAAGATACCGGTTGTGTAGGACGCTGATTGATTTTTTGAGCTTTTCTTGTTGGGGGTGCGGTTGTTCGTGGGATAACCCCAGATCACTGCATATCTGATTATAGATAATATTTTCAAGATACATAAAGAGTTCTCGCGGTAAAATGAACCCTAGTTTGGGGGTCTAATCGCCATGAGTTAGGCGAGTACCCGTAAGGGCTGACACCCCAAATTCCTCTAAACATCAACCTTCTCAAACCTTTTATCACGGATTTATCGGTTATTGTATCAGCTCGGAAGT
>PWVP01000261.1 GCA_003561815.1 Campylobacterota bacterium
CCACGCCAGCGGCCTTTTGGCCGCCAAGAGTGTAGCGGGCAAGGTGCTTTTTTTTAGACACAACGACCCAGAAGATCTCGAAGCGAAGCTGCGCTCGATTAAAACGGGCCGCATCTTTATCGCCGTAGAGGGGGTTTACTCCATGGGGGGTGACTTGCTCCATCGGGCGATTTTCACACTGGCACAGCACTACGGTGCGACGCTGATTCTCGATGAGGCGCACAGCAGCGGCGTACTGGGGCCAAAGCTGCAAGGCATCCTCGATCACTACGCCATCACCGATCGTGCAAATATCATCAAGCTGGGCACCCTGGGTAAAGCGTACGGCAGTTACGGCGCCTATATTCTCGCGGAAGAGAGCACTGTCCGATTTTTAGAAAACCGCGCCAAACCCATTATCTACACCACCGCACCAAGCCTCTATGATATCGCCTACGCCCACCACGCTGCGCGCTACATCAAAAAAAACAGCGCGAAGCTACGCCGCCGTCTGGCGTCGGCTACCGTTCAGGCACAAAAGGCGGGGTTTGATCCTAAAAGCGCGATTTTGCCCATTCCGGTTGGCTCCGATCGCGCGGTCACCCAGCTGGGACAGAGACTGTTAGAGGCGGGGTTTTTGGTGGGGACCATCCGCCGCCCCACCGTCGAAGAGGCGCAACTGCGGGTGATCCTACGCCAAAAGGGCAAGGTCTTAAAGCGGTTCTTTACGGTTTTAAATAAAAATCTCTAACACCTCCAATATGATAAAATTTTGCAGGGAGTTTTATTTTATTTTGGAGTGGGTCGTTTATGGGAGGCAGAAGAGAGCTCGCGCTGCGAAAGCGCGAAGGACGGATCGTGCGTCAGGCACGGCGCCTCTTTTTAAAGAGGGGATTTGAACAGAGTACGGTTTTAGAGATCGCAAAGGCGAGTGATGTGGCCATCGGTACGATCTATAAGCACTTCGACTCAAAAGAGGCGATACTGGTGGGGGTACTCGAACACCAGATGCGGCGGCTGATGCGCGCGGTCTTACGGGCGGTTCAAGCGTGCGAGGATCCCCTCGATCGGCTGCGGATCTTTACCACCCTCAAGGGGCATCTGGTCGCACAGAACCGGCCACTTTTTGAGCGGGATCTGCGCACCCTTTCGATACTGGTGGGTGCCCATCTGCCCAGCTTTGAAACCAGTGAACGCCAGCAGCAGAGGTTTCTAACCGCACTGGCTGAGGATCTCATCAAAGCGGGGCAACTCAAACCCGGCTGTGTTAAGCTCTATGCCCAGATAATGGGGGCGTTGAGCGACAGCTATATTCAGGCCCATCTCTCAGAGTCCAAACCCTTTCATCAATCCGGTGAGGCGGTGTGTCAAATGCTACTTCAAGGAGCGGGAACGCCATCATGAGCAAGCGAATCTCACTGATTCTAAGCAGCGGCGGCGCACGGGGATACGCCCATATCGGTGTCATCGAGCAGCTGGAAAAAGCGGGCTATGAGATCGTCTCCATCAGCGGCTCTTCGATGGGAGCCCTAATCGGCGGCCTCTACGCAGCGGGTAAACTCCAAGCCTATAAAGAGTGGGTTCTAACCCTCGATTTTATGAGTATTATCTCCCTGGTGGACTTCTCCTTTAGTGCCGGGGGGATGATTAAAGGAGAGCGGGTCTTTGAGAAGATGGAGCCCTTTTTAAAGGGGATTAAGATCGAGGATCTGCCGATTAAATACACCGCTGTTGTCACCGATCTCACCGCTAAAAAGGAGATCTGGTTTCAAGAGGGGAGCTTGCGCGATGCGATCCGTGCCAGCATTGCGATACCGACCATCTTTACGCCGGTGATAAGTGGCGATCGGATTTTGGTCGATGGGGGGGTGCTCAATCCGATGCCGGTCGCTCCCACCATGAGCGATCATGTCGATCTAAGAATCGCGGTCAATCTCAACGCCAGCCACACCCGTCCGCTTAAAAAACCGCTGGTGCCCAAAGGGGAGCAGAAAAAACAGCAGGAGACCGAGAGCCGCTTTGCGACGATTTTAGAGAAGATCGGACTACGAAAAAACAAGAAAAAAGAGCAAGAGGAGATTGGGCGGTTTGATATGCTCAACCGCACCCTCGATACGATGCAGAGCTCACTCACCCGCTATAAGATCGCCAGCTACGCGCCGGATCTTCTCGTTCAGATCCCCGCTAGCAGCTGCCGCTTTTATGATTTTCATAAAGCGTATGAGCTGATCGCCATCGGCCAGGAGGCGGCCGATCAGGCGCTTGTGAAGTATCAGCAGCAGCAAAAGGGAGGGCTGATCTAGTGCTTCGGGCCGCTCTTTTGGCAACGCTGATCGCGCCTTGTCTACTGGCACAGATGTTTGTACCCAGCGAAACCGAGCAGCTCTTTCGAGAGTACTACGAAGATCCCCCGCCAGCCGTGCGCGAGAGTAAGCCTGTGCCCACCACCCGTCCACAACCCTCCGAGCCACCCACCCAACCGGCTGTCACTGAAGCAGACAAACACGAGCGCAGCCACACTCTCTTCGGATTTGAGGTGGTCTATTTCGGCGGGGTTCGAATCGGGCGGGTGGATCAAAGCCGCAAGGTGCGCGTTGAGAGTAAACGGCTCACACCTGAGCAGCCAATCACCCGAAAAGATAGTGATGAGGTGATCGGGCAGACCGATGGCACCACCCACCGCTACACCGAAAAGAACACCTACGATCGCATCGAGCTTCAGCTGGGACTGAGCCATGAGCATGAGAGCGGCCGCTACACGCGGCTGCAGTTTCACACCAGCTCGCAGATTCATGAGCTGGCCCTTATCAGCGGTCAGCGCTTTGAGCCCGGGTGGCCCTTTTCGCTCTATCTGGAGGGGATGCTCCTTATAGGCTACAACGAAGCGCAGGATCTGCTCCCGACCGATTACGGCGTCGGTATAGAGGCGGGTCTGCTCTATCCGCTGACGCAGAGGCTCGATTTTGAGGCGGGGGTGGGGTATAAACTGCGCCGCTGGCGACCGGTCTCTAAAGAGTATGGCCAGGAGTATTGGGATGACCGCGATCGCCAGACACAGATAGGGTTGCGCTATCGCTTCTAGTGTGGTATAATCGCGCCGCTTTCCTTCAGACCTGTGCGACGGTTTGAACAGGGAACCGGGTCAGGCGGGGAACCGAGCAGCCCACCCTCTCATCCCGGGCGCCGCAGTCCTCTGGGGGGAAGCACTTCTACCCCTCTTTTTTTATCGTTTCACTATCGATCTCCACCACGGTATGCACATTTCCCCTCGGCTGAAAATCAAAAAGCAGCTTCATCGATCGCGGTTTGAGCGCACCATAAAGGGTGTCAAAAATCTCATTGGCCACCCCTTCGTGGGAGATATGGCGGTTTCGGAAACTGTTGACATAAAGCTTGATCGCTTTGAGTTCCACCACTTTTTCATCGGGCACATACTCCAGATGAATCGTGCCAAAATCGGGATAACCGCTGCGCGGACAGAGCGCGGTAAACTCCGGCAATGTGATTTTAATCGTGTAGTTTTTTTCCGGGCTCACATTGGGCCAGAGTTCGAGATCCTTCGCCACATCAAACGCCTCGACAATCTTTTCGCCGTACTTCTTTTCACTCACTGTAGATACTCCTCGATCGACTCCATCACAGTGGCGAAATCCACGCCGCCGATGGGCCCTTTGGTTTGATAACTCTTTTTTAAAGCGACCCCATTTTCCAACTCTTTGCTTTTGATCCCGTAGCTAATGGAGAGCACCGCCTCCACAAACGCGGCGAGGTGATCGCACGCTTTTAGCGCCTGGCCGTCGATGGTCTGGTAGCGATCGCTGTTATAACGATCGGGCTGGCTGACCGTCTGGATAAAGTGCTCATCGCGGATACGGTTTTTAAACTCATCTTTGTTGTAATAACCCCCCTCCTCATACAGCCCCAGCAGGTAGGAGAAGCGATCTTTCAAACTCTCTGGAATCAGGGGCAGAATCTTTTCGGTAATCAGCTTAATCTCGTAGCCGATAATCAGCTCATCAAGCCCCTCGACACTTCGCTTGACCGGCGAGATGATATCGCGGGTGAGCACCTCGGGTAGATCGTGAAAGAGCGCGCAGAAGAAGTTGCTGGCCAGACGGCTATCACACGCTTGAACCTGACGGGAGTAGAAGTAGCTAAAGATCGCCACTATCAACTCATGGCCTAAAACGCTGGTTTTGGGCAGCCGGGGGGTTTGGGCCCAGCGAATCTGAAAGCGCAGCCGCCCGCAGAGATCCACGATCTGGCTGATGCCGGTTCCTAACCCCACCTCCACCACACCACGGTAGCCGGAGAAGTGTTCGATATCCGACTCGACCGCCTTTTTGAGATCTTCGATATCGCTCAGAAAGCGGCCGCTTTGGTAGACGATGCCAAACTCCCAGCGGGTGGCAAGGTAGTGTGCTGCAGCGAGCAATTTGCGCTCTTTTTCGTAGAAGGCGGGCTCAGATATGTACCGACTCATTCTCTCTAAAAAGAGGCCGTTCTCCAGCCCTTTAAGGGGCTCTTGGATCTTCTCAAGCACCCAGGTGTTGATCTGCGCGTGCTTCTCCTGCATCACCTCCCGAAAAACATCGGGGCGGATATCGGTCACAATCACCCGGCGCAGAAGCTCAAAGATCCCCGCCTCAATCAGCGCCGCTTCGTCGATATCCTCCTCATAGGCGGCCAGAAAGAAGGCGATCATAAACTTGTGCGCCTGCTTATCCAGCTCGGTCAGCTCCACCAGGCGGGGGTAGTCGTTCCACCGCTGCATCGAGGCGGCATCAAAGAGGATCCGAACCAGCGCGGGTGGAATCACCTACACATCCAGATGGGCGACATCTTTCGCGTGCTCTTCGATATAGCGCCGCCGCGGCTCCACCTCATCCCCCATAAAGAGATTAAACTGCCCATCGGCACTCTCGAGATCCTCGATTTTAACCTGTAAAAGGGTGCGCTCCTCTTTATTCATGGTGGTCTCCCACAGCTGCTCGGGGTTCATCTCACCCAGACCCTTATAGCGCTGGATATAGGCTCCCTTTTTCGCCACCTTCTCCACCTCATCGAGCACCTCAAGCACATCGCGGCCATCAAAGAGGGTGTCATGGCCCCGATCGGTCAAACGATCGTGGACATACTTCGCCTCGGTAAAGAGGGGCTGATCAAAGAGTTCATCATTAATCAGCAGCTCCTCTAGCCCCTTATCGGTCTGGACAAAGAGGTGAATAGAGTCCTCTTTAACCTGGGCGTTGAGGATGTTATAGCCGATCGCTGAGAGGATCTTCTCACACTCTTTATAGAGCTCGCTATAGGCAATGCCAAGCAGTGAGTCGTTTTCGACAAAGGTGCGAATCAGTTCGATCAGTGAGTAGCGCTTCTGGAGATCCTCTAAAATCGCACGGTAGTGGGCGGTGATTTTGAGCACCTCTTTAAGCTCCCGATCGCCGATACCGGTGAAGGTCATCTGCCCGACCCCGTTTTCGATCAGAAACTCATCTTTGGCTTTGTTGTCTTTCAGATAGACCTCGGTTTTGCCCTTTTTGTACCGGTAGAGTGGCGGCTGGGCGATGTAGAGACACCCCTCCTCAATCAGTGGCCGGTAGTAGCGGAAAAAGAAGGTCAAAAGCAGGGTCTGGATATGGCTGCCATCCACATCCGCATCGGTCATAATAATGAGCTTGCGATAGCGTAGACGGCTTAGATCAAGATCCTCGCCGATGCTGCACCCTAGCGCGGTGATGATGTTTTTAATCTCATCGCTGGAGAGGATCTTATCGATCCGCGCTTTTTCGACATTGAGGATCTTACCCTTAAGCGGCAAGATCGCCTGAAAGACCCGATCGCGCCCCTGTTTGGCCGAACCGCCTGCGGAGTCACCCTCCACCAGATAGAGCTCACAAATCTCAGGATCTTTGCTCTGACAATCGGCCAGCTTACCCGGCAGGGTGCCGACGCTGACTGTCTCCTTTTTACGGGTGAGCTCCCGTGCGCGTTTGGCCGCATCCCGTCCACGGGCAGCGAGCAGCACCTTCTGCATAATCGCCCGGGCGTCGTTGGGATTCTCCTCAAAATACTTGGAGAGCTTTTCGTAGGTGAACTTCTGCAAAAGCGGCTTGACATAGCTCGAACCGAGTTTGCCTTTGGTCTGGCCCTCAAACTGCGGTTCGGGCACGCGCACACTGACGATGGCAATCAGCCCCTCTTTGGTGTCATCGCCGGTGATTTTAACCCCCTTCTCTTTGGCCGAAGCGTTCTTCTCGATGTAGTTGGTGATCGCACGGGTGAGACCGGCGCGAAAGCCCGCCTCGTGGGTACCGCCATCGGGGGTTTTGATGTTGTTGACAAAGGAGAGGCACTTCTCGGAGTAGGCGTCGTTATACATCAGCGCCACATCCGCTTCGATATCATCGAGCTTATCGCTGATAAAGACCACGCGGCTTAGCGCCTCTTTTTCGTTCATGTCCTCGACAAACTGGGCTAAGCCCCCCTCAAAGTGGTAGGTCTCTTTCGTGCCGTCGCGCTCATCTTCAAAGGCGATCTTGATTTTCGGATTGAGGTAGCAGAGCTCTCGAAAACGCTTGGTGAGAATCTCCCGATCGAAGGTGACCGTTTCGAAGATGGAGCTATCGGGCATAAACTCGATGGTTGTTCCCGTCTGCTTCGTTTTGCCGGTCACCTCTAAAGGTGTGACCGGAATCCCCTTTTCAAAGCTCTGCTCATGGATCTGCCCCTCACGGTGGATGGTGAGTTTGAGGTTCTCTGAGAGGGCGTTGACCACCGAGACCCCCACACCGTGCAGACCACCGGAGACTTTATAGGTGTCTTTATCAAACTTCCCCCCTGCGTGCAGAACCGTCAAAACCACAGTGGCGGCACTCATATTCTCTTCAGGGTGCATATCGGTGGGGATGCCACGGCCGTTATCGGAGATCACCGCCGTACCCGCCTGGGTAAGTTTCACGTGGATCACATCACAAAAGCCGGCCATCGCCTCATCGATAGAGTTATCCACCACCTCATAGATCAGATGGTGCAGACCGCCGATCGCCGTGTCACCGATATACATACCGGGGCGTTTACGAACCGCCTCCAGCCCTTTGAGAACCTTAATATTACTGGCGCCATAGTTGTTCATCGATTCAATCTCTCCTTAAACTCTTAAAGAATAATGGGCATGACAATAGTAGAGAAGTCTCCGCTTTTAAGCTCAAACGGGGTGCTGGGTTCATTAAAGCCCATCTCAAAGCGCTCACTGCCGCACTGGCTCAGAAAGTCCAGTAAAAACCGGCTGTTGACCGCTACGCTGAAAGGGGACTCGATCGCTGCCTCGGCCTCAAAGCCGGTTTTAGCCTCTTCGCTATCCTGGTGAAGCGTCTCGAAGGTGATCTGACCACTCTCAAAGGTGATGCGAATTTCTGGCGAGAGGATGCTCACCTGGCGAATCGCATCGATCATGCGAGCGGTGTCAAGGGTGAAGCTGTGGGTAATCTCCCGGGGGATAATCCGCTCATAGTCGGGGAACTTACCGCTGATCACCTTGGTGTAGAAGTAGTAGTCGCTTCCGGTGATAATGAGATTGGTCTCGTCGTAGAAGAGATTGAGATCGGCGGCAAAGATCTTCTGGATCTCGCTGATCGCCTTTTTAGGCAGAATGATCGAGAGGTTTTTATCGGCACTCTGATCGATCTTAAAGAGTGCGAGCCGTTTGGTATCGGTCGCAACGACATTGATCACACTGCCGCGCACATCGATCAGCGCACCGTTGAGCTCATATTTGGCGTTGTTAACTGCGATGGCTGGGGCAATCTTTTTAAAGCCACTGATTAGCTTCTGGCTGTCGATATTGACTTTAGGGAGGGTTTCGTTATCCGGGAAGGTGGGGTAGGTCTCGGCATCAAAGCTGGGAAGCTTGTATTTGGCACGGGATTGTTTGATGATAACCTGTTCGCCATCGTTCTCCAAAGAGACCTGACCCTCTTTAAGGATGCGGATAATATCGAGTACCTTTTTCCCGTGGCAGGTGAAGCGGCCAGGGGTCTCTAAAACCAGATCGCGGCAGACGATGCTCAGACCCATCTCCAGATCGCAAGCCTTTAGTGTGAGGTGATCGTCACTGGCATCGAAGAGGATATGGGCGGTGATCTGGGAGTTATCTTTCTTCTCTAAAAAAGGCTGCAGAGAGGCGAGCATATTCTCCAGCGTGGCTTTATTGATGGCAAACTTCACCGTGTGCTCCTTGGCGTGTTTTTAGTTTTAAATAGATAGGGACAGTAGTAACTCGGCGTGAAAAGGTGAAAAGCGCCGCAACTGCCCTCCCCAAGAGCCTTCAGGGGTGTGAAAGGATTGTAGCTTTTTTTCACCAAAGTTCACCTGATCATCTCAGAAAGTTACCTTCACACTATCGTCTGGAGGTGATTTTATTGGAGAGCTCCTCCAAAATCACCTTGAAGTTGGCATCGCTCTCGATGATCTGATTGATCTTGCGCATCGCGTGGCTGACGGCGGTGTGATCCTTCATCCCGAAGTAGTCTGCTATCAGCGGCATGGAGTTGGGGGTGAGCTTGCGTGCCAGGTAGATCACCATGCGCCGGGCGTTGACGATGCGCGCCACACGGCTTTTTGAGCGGATTTCGCTCGGTTTGCAGTTGAGCTCTTTAGCGACGACATCGATAATCTCATCGAGGGTGATGTTTTCGCGTTTCTCTTTAATGTGCTCTTTGAGAACATCGCGGGTAAACTCCATCGTGATGGGTTGGTTCATCATCTTGGAGTAGGCGTTGAGTTTAATCAGCGTCCCCTCAATCTCGCGGATATTCTCATCCATATGGGTGGCGATGTAGCTGATAATCTCATCTTCGAGCGCGATCATGTCGATCTCGCACTTTTTCTTGATAATGGCGATTTTGGTCTCTAACCCTGGCGGCTGGATATCGGCGACCTGACCCCAGACGAAGCGGCTTTTGAGCCGATCCTCCAGACCGGCGATCTGTTTGGGGGATTTATCCGAGGTAAGCACGATCTGTTTGCCGCCAGCGTGGAGCTCATTAAAGGTGTGGAAAAACTCCTTTTGGGTCTCCTCTTTACCGCTTAAAAACTGCACATCATCGATCATCAGTAGATCGCAGCTGCGGTACTTTTCGCGGAAGCGGTCCATGGTCTGGTTGCGCAGGTTGTAGGTAAAGTCGTTGATAAACTGCTCGATGGTGGAGTAGATGACCACCTTGCCCTCATTCTGGAGCTGATTGCCGATCGCTTGAAGCAGGTGGGTTTTGCCCAGTCCGACGCCGCCGTAGAGGAAGACGGGGTTGTAGTTTTTACCGGGGTTTTCGGCGACCGCTTTGGCGATGGTGAAGGCGAATTGGTTGGAGCTGCCCACCACGAAGCTCTCAAAGGTATAGGAGGGGTTTAAGAGGGTGCTGCGTGTGGGGCGGCTCTCTTTTATCAGGTTGTCGATGCTCTGGGGGGTTTTCTGACCGTTGTTCCGCCGGGTCTGTAGATGGATGCTCGGACGGACACCGGTGTGAATCTCGAAAAGATCGGCCAGTTTGGCGTGGTATTTGGTTTTGACCCAGCTGGCGATGTAGGGGTTGGGGCTCTCTAAAACCGCCAGATCGGATCGCGATTGGCTTTCACTAAAGCTGAGTGGCTCGATGTAGCGCTCATACTCCAGACGGGGAAGAAGCTTTTTAAGCTCCTCCTGAATGGTTTTAAAGATCATTTTGGCCCCTTGACTCTCTGGCAGATGGGGTCGATTATAGCACACGCTCTTTGAAAAGATGTGAATATTTAGATGTGAAAACGGGTTATTCACATCGTGAAACATTTGTGAATAAAGTTTAAAGGATACTGAAAACGGTGGTTATTTTAGGAATCGATCCGGGTAGTAGTAAGTGCGGTTATGCACTGCTTCATCTGGAAAAAAATCGGATGCAACTTCAAGAGGCGGGGCTGATAAAAATCCAGGCGGGTTCGCTTCAGGAACAGATCCCCCAATTAATAGAGGGTCTGGATACCGTCTTTAAAAATCACACCATCGATGAGGTGGCGATCGAGGATATTTTCTTCGCATTTAACCCCAAAACGGTGATCAAGCTTGCCCAGTTTCGCGGCGCGCTTTCGCTCAAAATCATCCAGGATCTGGGGGTGTTTCACGAGTACACCCCCCTGCAGGTGAAAAAGGCGGTCACCGGAAAAGGCAAAGCGACCAAAGAGCAGGTGGCCTATATGGTTAAGATACTTTTGGGCATAAAACAGGAGATTAAACCGCTGGATATTACTGATGCCATCGCCGTGGCGATCACCCATGCCCAGCGGGTTCAGATGAGGAGATAGATGTGATTATCCGGAAACTCTTTAAGTTTGAAAACGCCCATATCGTCCGGGGCTGTCTGACCGATCGCTGCCGCGAGAGCATCCACGGCCACTCTTATAAAGTAGAGGTTTTGTTTCACGCGGATCATCTCGACCGTGGCCAGATGGTGATGGATTTTTCGCGGGTTAAGGAGCTGATCAAAGATCTGATCGATAGCTTCGATCACAGCGTGGCGATCTGGTCGGGTGATAGCAAAGAGTACATCGAATCGATGCAAAAACTCAGCGCGCGCTGGGTGCTGCTGCCGGTGAGCCCTTCAGCGGAGCAGTTTGCCCGGGTGATTTTCTTTATGGCCGATCGGGCACTAAAGAAAGCAGTAATGACCAACGGTGAATCGGGGGTGCGGGTGGAAAGTGTGATCGTACACGAAACCGAAACCGGCTACGCTCAAGCCTTTCAAGCCGATGTGAATAACCCGCAGATGGGTTTGCTCGACCCGCGCGAATTTATCTTCTCCCCCGCCGTGCGTGCGGAGTGGCGGGAGGAGG
>PWVP01000010.1 GCA_003561815.1 Campylobacterota bacterium
CCATTCGACGCGGACGGGCGATCATGGCAGGGAGCCGGCCCATCACCGATCCGGAGGGGATTACTCGCTGGCAAATCGACCGAAGCCATTACCAGGGAGCTAAGAATGGAGAAACGCATCGTCAATGTTCTGAGTATCACAGTCCTTCTGAGCCTACTCCTCGCCCCGGTGTCCAGCATCGGTGTGCGTGGTAGTGCGTATGCACAACCTACCGACCACCCGCGGGTGACGCTGGCGAATGCTGCGCTGGCGCAGGCAGCGCCCGAGCCAGTCAGCAGACCGCTGCCAGGCTCAACTCCCGCTGGCTCTCTCGGCTGGCCGAGGGCCACGGGTCCCTCTGTGACACAACACCACCCCGGCGTGCCCGGTCGGCCCCTTCTGGATGTCCCAGGCTCGCTAACGACTCAGAGCGCCGGTATCTGGCGCACCTACACCAACGCCAACTCCGTGAATGATCTGGTAGTGGAGGGCGACACCCTGTGGGCGGCCACTAACGGTGGTGTAGTGGTCTGGGATCGCAGCGATGGCAGCTACGTCAAGTACACCACCGCCGAGGGCCTGGCGCACAACACAGTGAACACCATCGCCATCGACCACGCGGGGCACAAGTGGTTCGGGTCTGGCTCCTGGGGCGGCGTGAGCCGGTTCGACGGCACCAACTGGACCTCCTACACCACCGACGACGGTCTGGCAGACAACTGGGTCAACGCCATCGCCATCGACCACGCAGGGCACAAGTGGTTCGGCACGAAGTACGGCGGCGTGAGCCAGTTCGATGGCACCAACTGGACCACCTACACCACCGCCGATGGCCTGGCCCACAACTGGATCAACGCCATCGCCATCGACCACGCGGGGCACATGTGGTTCGGCACGGACCGCGGCGTAAGCCGGTTCGACGGCACCAATTGGACCACCTGGACCGCTGTCACCACCGCCGGCCGCCTGCCGAACTACTCCGTCAACGCCATCGCCATCGACCACGCGGGGCACATGTGGTTCGGCACCTGGGGTGGGGGCCTGAGCCATTTCGACGGCACCACGTGGGCCACCTACACCACCGACGACGGCCTGGCGGACAACCGGATCGGGGCCATCGCCATCGACCACGCGGGGCACATGTGGTTCGGCACGGGCATCGGCGTGAGCGCCTTCGACGGCACGACCTGGACCACCGCCGACGGCCTGGCACGCGGCTGGGTCAACGGCATCGCCATCGACGACATGGGGTACAAGTGGTTCGGCACCCAAGGGGGCGTGAGTGTCTTCGACGGTACCAACTTGACCCGCTACACCACCGCCGACGGCCCGGTGAACAACTTGATCCGCACCATCGCCATCGACGACGCGGGACACAAATGGTTTGGCACCGAAGGCGGCGTGAGTGTCTTCGACGGCACCAACTGGACCACTTACACCACCGTCAATGCTGGCTTGGCCGATAACTGGGTCCTCGCCGTCGCCATCGACGACACAGGGCACAAGTGGTTCGGCACGGGCAGCGGCGTGAGCAGGTTCGACAGCACCACCTGGATCACCTACGCCACCGCCCACGGCCTCGCGGACAACGTAGTCCTCGCCATCGCCATCGACGACATAGGGCACATGTGGTTCGGCACCCGGGGCGGCGGCGTGAGCCGGTTCGACGGCACCAACTGGACCACGTACACCACCGACGACGGCCTGGCGCACAACACGGTCCGCGCCACCGCCATCGACCACGCGGGACACATATGGTTCGGCACCGAAGGCGGCGTGAGCCACTTCGACGGCATTAGCTGGACCACGTACACCACCGACGACGGCCTGGCGGACAACTCCGTCCCCGCCATCGCCATCGATCACGAGGGGCACAAGTGGTTCGGCACCGGAGGCGGGGCGAGCCGGTTCGACGGCACCACCTGGACCACTTACACCGCCGCCGACGGCCTGGCGCACAACACAGTGAACGCCATCGCCATCGACCAGGAGGGACACAGGTGGTTTGGCACCTGGAGCGGCGCGAGCCGGTTCGACGGCACCACCTGGACCACTTACACCGCCGCCGACGGCCTCGCGGCAGACCAAGTCGGGGCCATCGCCATTGACCACGCGGGGCACAAGTGGTTCGGTACCTACGGTGGCGTGAGCGTGCTCGGGACTCAGGACACCCAGACGTACACCATCTCCGAGGAAACAGTCACACCTGAGCCAGTTGAAGAAGCCTACATTGGCACAAGTAAGCCTGTTCTCGAGCCCGAAGGGATAGGAGCACCTGAATCGAAAGATGAAGCCGATGATCGCTTCCCGGAGTCCTTTCCGCCACATTCTGTTTGGCGAGTTGCCTTCGTCCTTGGTATTCTTGGACTGCTCGGGCTGGGGATCACTGTCCCGCTCATCATCGACCACCGCCGACGGTCATTAGCGCCGTTGGCCTGGCTGGGATGTGGTGGGGTCGTGTTGTGCGTGATTGCCGCCATGACCGTTGCTTTCATCGGACTTGGGAGGAACTGGTGGAAGCCAGCACCAACGGAGACCTCGGCGCCATCAGTGACCTCGCCTCCGGAAAGCGCGCTGCCCACCATTGCCAGCTTCACAGCAACCCCAGGGGACGCGGTGGATACTGTTAAGGATGAGCAAGCCAGTCCTGAGGAAGTCTTGGCGGAGTTTGGCCCGACAGCAACGCCCTCGACGATCACTGAGCCTCAGACTGCGGGATGGACGTGGGAGAACCCGCTGCCGCAGGGTAACACGCTCAACGCGATCTGGGGCAGCGGGTCAGATGATGTCTTCGCTGTTGGTGACCACGGCACC